>DATFMK010000062.1:0-17361 GCA_035267005.1 Balneolales bacterium | reverse complement strand
TGCGTTCGATACGACCGAAGAGTTAAATGAAATGCGCGAGCGTCTGCAAAAGTCGGGTAATCCTTCTCCAAAATACGATGCCATTACCCGGATGTCGATGAAAAATAGTTTAACGCTTGCCAAAGATGAAGTGGATCGTCGTTTGGAAGCTGGCGATAAATATGTCGTCCGTTTGAAAATACCGCGCCGCGAGACGATCCGTTTTGAAGATGAAGTGCGTGGATTTGTCTCATTTGAAAGTCAGGGTTTGGATGATCAGGTATTGTTGAAATCCGACGGCCTGCCGACCTATCACCTGGCGAATGTTGTTGATGATCACTTGATGGATATTACCCACGTGATTCGGGGTGAGGAATGGCTAAGCAGTGCTCCAAAACATATCCTTCTCTATAAATATTTCGGCTGGGAAGCTCCTAAAATGGCGCATCTTCCCTTAATAATGTCGCCGGAAGGTGGAAAACTTTCTAAAAGGAATGCTGAAAAACTGGGAATTCCGGTGAATGTACGTGATTATATTCAGCAGCGTTATGAGCCGGATGCTCTTGTAAACTTTTTAGCATTTCTTGGATGGAATCCCGGAGACGATCGCGAAGTCATGAGTTTGGATGAACTCGTTTCCAGTTTCAGTCTGGATCGTGTTAGCAAGAGTGGAGCTGTTTTCAATCTCAAAAAACTTAATTGGTTTAACGAACAATACCTGCGTTCCAGTCTCGAAGCGGATTTACTCCCTCAGGTCAAAGATATCATCAAAGATTACGGTTATGATGGCCACTCTGATGAGTACATTACTCAGGTAATCAAACTGATGAAAGAACGCGCACAATTGATTACGGAATTTGTCTCTCAGGGCCAATATTTTTTTGAAGCTCCGCAGGCATATGATGCCAAAGCCCGTAAAAAAGCCTGGAAGCAAAATACCAGCGATTTGATTCAAGCTTATATTCTTCGTCTGCAAAAGATGAATGATGAGGATTGGGAAGCCTCAAAAATTAAAGAGGAGCTGAAAAAGTTGCTGAAAGAGAAAGAGGTCGGATTTGGTAAAATCGCCCTTCCAGCAAGACTTGCCGTCACGGGGATGGGATTCGGACCCGATCTGTTTCAAACGCTCGAGCTGTTAGGGAAAGACGAAGTTATTAAACGTCTGAAAAAAGCTGTTGAAGAGCTGGGTTAATATATTTTCATGAATGTGATAAGGACCTGCCGCGGCAGGTCCCTGCTTCTCGATAAATTGGCCCTCGCTAATAAACCAATTTCTGGCTAAAAAAATATATTTTACTTGAACCTGTGTCTGTTTTTACTAATTTAAAAGTTGTTATTTTTAAATTAATGATATTAACTGACGGGGTGGCATCTTATGCAAGGTTCACAGGTACTGATTAAACTTGAAGACATCTCTAAATCCTTTAATGATACTGAGGTTTTGAATGATATCTCCCTGAGCTTAAACGGAGGAACCTGTTTTGGCCTGGTGGGGAATAACGGAGTTGGAAAATCCACATTAATCAATATCCTCATCGATCTAATTAAACCGGATAAAGGTAATGTCGAAGTGGCTGGTAAAAGCTATTTTGAAGATGGCATCAGTATCAAACAATTACTTGGGATATTACCCGAAGAGAGTCCGGTTAATTTGGAACTGACCGCTTATGAACAGTTATGGCTCACCGGGTTGATGTATCATATCCCCAAAAACGAGCTTTCGGATCGAATCGACAGTCTATATTCATTCTTTTTTGATGATATGGACAGCTTGAAAAAAGAATGTTCTTCGTTTTCAACCGGAATGACTCAGAAGCTGAAACTTGTTGCGGCTTTAATGCATAAACCCAAAATTCTGATATTAGACGAGCCTTTTGCCGGACTCGATCCCTCTTCATCGCACCAATTGATCGATTTCTTGAGCAGCTATTTGAATGATGACCGTCTTATTTTATTGTCATCACATAATTTGTCATATGTTGAGAAAATCGCGAACCGTGTTGGTATCCTCAATGATCATCATTTTGTCTATGATGGATCGATGGAAGAACTAACCGAGAAAGGGACGAAGATTATTGAGAATTCCTTGTTTGAATTGATCAAACCACAACGCAAGGATGAGGGAGGTATTCAATGGCTGATGGATTAGAGAAACTGCGAATTACAGAATTATTGTGGTTTACTATAAAAACCAAATTCCGCATTGCTTTTCTCTCGGATGAATCGCCGGTTAAAAATATTCTTAGAATTTTATATTTCCTGTTTTTAGCAGCAACAGGTTTGTTATATGGATATCTCTACAATGTGATCCTGACGAAAAGTCAAATGCCCGGAATCGATGCAAAAGTAAAAGTTGTCGTCATTCTGACGTCTCTGTTCGTAATCATCATCCGAAATTATTTTCCGACGTTTAGTACACCATCCAATATTATATCCCGAATCTATCCGGTCAGGAAAGTGCATAAAACGATCGTCAATATTAGTTCTGACCTGGTTACCAGTGTTACTATTTTCTTTGCCGGTTTTATCATTCCGTTTACTATAGTGGCTTCTCATTATAGCATCACCGACCTATTATTATTAGTGATCATTATGCTAAGCGCCATTTTATTTGATCGCGGCATTCGAATGATGATGGAATACGGTGTGAAAAACGACAAATTATTGTTGGTGGGAACAGTGATTATCTTAGTCGGTTTCATTGCATTTCTAACTCAACTTTACTGGTTTTACAATCAGTCATCGGTCTATATCTGGGGTGTGGCATTGCTGTTGTTGATGGTCTGTTTTGAATACAGTTTTTGGGTTGACCTATCTATGGAAAGAAAAGCACAAAAACATAAAGTGCGCAAGGTTTCCATGAAAGAAATGTCTCTCCAAAAAGTGTTTCGTCATATTTATCTGAGAGACAAGAAATTTCGAAGATTGGCGTTGACGCTGTTAGTTAAAGGACTGTTTTTATTTGAAATTTTTCAAAATAGTTATCATCAATCACATTTAATGGTGATGACCGCTTTTTTTGCAGCAATATTGACGAGTCCGGCTCTGATCTTCAGTTATATAAGTAATAACTTTTTTGGACATTTTAGAGAAATGTGGTTTGCGAACAGAGTCTATTCAAATGATAGTAATGAGTTGTTTAACCTGTATTTACAATCTTTGCTATTGCCAGTATCATTAGATTTCGTATTGTCAGTAATCCTGTTGGGAGTGGCTGTTTATTACCATATTCTGACTCCGGTTTGGGTTCTCTGCTATTTTGCTCAGTTGATTTTGTTTGTTTATATGGGATTTGTCATTTCGATATTAAAACCCATAAAAATCACTGAAAGTATGGGAAGCAGCTTTAAGCGAACGACTTCACAATTATACAGCTCATTGATGTTACTTGTCGTCGCGATAAGCGGTGGGATTATGGTGATGCACTGGTATTGGGCATTCCTCGCCGTTATTCCAATAGCAGCATTCATCCATATAAAACTGATGTCATTTTACGAAAATAACAGGCACAAAATTTATCAGATCCTGTTTTAAAAATCCTGGTTACCATGTTGAGGATTATAATTTGTTAATTGGGAGTTTCTGAAAATCAGCGGTTGTGTTTGAAAAGATACATCATCTGTTCTGAGATATACTGTTCACTGCTTGTCGGGTAAATATTTTCTTCTTTTCGAACGTGAACTTTTTCGGGTCTGGCAAATTCCGCACTGTCATAATGGTAAATTTGCCATTTCCCTTCATTATATTCCAGGGAAGTCAGGTTTTCAATCCAATCGCCCGAATTCAGATAGGTGACAGATCCAGCATTATTATTGTATTTCCGAATATTGGGATGATGAATGTGTCCGCAAATAACGTATTCGTATCCATTTTCGATGGCTAAATCGGTAGCGGTCTTCTCAAAATCGTGAATATATTTTATAGCTGTTTTAACGCTGTCTTTAATTTTTTTTGATATGGATATGCGCCCTCTCCCCAATAATGTCGACCAGAAATTGACAAATTGATTCAAAATAATCAGGAAATCGTAACCAATCGCTCCAAGCTTGGCTAACCATTTGGAATATTGCATGGTCACATCGAAAATATCCCCATGAAAGAACCAGGCCTTTTTCCCGTCCAGATTTAGAACAATTTTATCCTTCAGATGAAAATTGGCAAGCTTTAAGCCTGAAAATTTACGCAGCATCTCATCATGATTTCCAGTCAGGTAGTAGACGGGAATATCAGAAGTAATAAAATCGAGAATCCGCTTAATAACTTTTCGATGGGCTTCCGGCCAATAATTTTTCTTAAATTGCCAAATATCGATGATATCCCCATTCATTATTAATATTTCGGGTTCAATACTATTCAGGTAATTAAGCAACTCCTCGGCATGACAACCATGTGTCCCAAGATGAATATCGGACAAGACAGCGACTTTTATTTTCCTTTTATATGCCATAAATAGTTTTTTTGACTTTAATAAAGTCATTGTGTGTAAAAGTAATATTGCTATAGTATTATCTTTATGTTAAGTGATGATTATAATTGAACTTATCCTTATTCGGCGCCTAATTTTTAGGGTAAACATATTTATTGTTGCAATAATTTTTAGGAATACCTAAATTTTACGAAGCAATTTTGATATAAATTTTGAATAGAACTATTGCTTGTAAGCATCTTATGTCTTGCAAACCGTATAAGAGGTACATATGAATTGGCGTCCTAATATCGAATCATCACACCTTTCGCTTGAAGATGTTCATTCGACCGTAGACACGATTAACCAAAAGAGCAACTGGAAGCGGATATTGGCGTTTTTAGGTCCGGCTTACCTGGTAAGTGTGGGGTACATGGATCCGGGAAACTGGGCTACCGATATCGCGGGTGGCAGTCGCTTTGCATATGATTTGATCTGGGTGCTCCTCCTCTCAAATATGATGGCCGTTCTGTTACAATATTTGAGTGCGAAGCTGGGATTGGTACGGGGGCGTGATTTGGCTCAGGCTTCTCGTGAGACGTATCCGCCGGTTGTAAATTTTATTCTTTACTTACTGGCGGAAATTGCCATTGCTGCTACGGATCTGGCCGAAGTTCTCGGTATGGCCATAGGACTCAATCTATTATTCGGGCTTCCTTTATTGATTGGGGTTTCGATTACCGTATTGGATACGTTTTTACTTTTAGTTTTCCAGCGCTACGGCATGAGAAAAATGGAGGCCTTTATCGTTGGCTTAATATCGATTATTGGTATCTCGTTTCTCATCAATTTAATCATGGCTAAACCGGATATGGGTCAGGTTGTAACGGGTTTTATTCCTACACTTGCCAATTCGCAAGCTTTATATATCGCGATCGGAATCATCGGGGCCACGGTGATGCCTCACAATCTCTATTTGCATTCAGCACTGGTGCAAACACGTAAGATTGATCCCTCTACATCTGGCTTAAAAAAGGCCATCAAATATAATCTTTTCGATTCGGTCATTGCCCTGAATCTCGCATTTTTTGTGAATGCCGCCATTTTGGTGTTGGCGGCAGCTACGTTTTATACCTCCGGCCATTTTCATGTGGCAGGCATTCAACAAGCCCATCATTTGCTTCAACCATTGTTGGGGTCAACTTTAGCTCCAATACTTTTTGCAATCGCATTGATCGCGGCTGGACAAAGTTCAACGATAACGGGTACAATGGCTGGTCAGATTGTTATGGAGGGATATCTTCACTTGCGTATTCAGCCCTGGATGAGGCGGTTAATCACCCGGTTATTAGCCATCATTCCGGCATTTTTGACTATATTATACATGGGACCTAAAGCGTCTGATGAATTACTTATTCTGAGTCAAGTGATTCTTAGTCTCCAACTGGGTTTCGCTATTATACCGCTCATCCATTTTGTCAGTGATAAAGAAAAGATGAAAGGAGAGAATATTGGATTATGGGTTAAAATAGCATCCTGGGTAACAGCGATCATAATTATCGCGCTTAATGTAAAACTGGTGCTTAACACTTTCTCCGAGTGGATGACGAGTACACAAATGTTGTGGATTCAAATACCGGTTCTGGTTATAGCTATTGGTTCTGGTTTTTTACTGTTATACATAACATTTCGTCCGCTGATATCCAGACGGAAATTCTTCCTGAGCACTCCCCATCCAAATGCCGAGATACCACTTGGCCATTTAATAGAGGCCAAACCTTTTAAACGGATTGCCGTCACCGTCGATTTTTCGAAAAGTGATTTAAATGCTATCAGCAGATCCATATCGCAGGGACATAGCGATGCGGAATATATAATCATTCATGTTGTGGATTCTGCCGGTGCACGTATGATTGGTGGCGAGATTTCTGATTTTGAATCGGAAATGGATCGTAAAAAACTGGAAGAATACGTGGAAACGTTAAAAGTTAAAGGATACAAGACATCATATAAAATAGGATTTGGGGATCCGAAAAAGGAGATCCCTGCACTTGTAAAATCTGCTAAAGCCGACATGTTAGTTATGGGGGCGCATGGCCACCGAAAAGTGAAAGATCTCATATTAGGTGAGACGGTAGATACCGTTCGACATAATGTTGATATTCCGGTTCTAATTGTGTAATGATTTGGTAATGGGAAAAAAATGAACAGCATAGAACGTACAAATTTAACAGAAGCTCAGGAAGATTATTTGAAACATATCTTCCTCATTGAGGAACTCAGGGAGTCTGTTCCCACACAACTGCTTTCTGAAAAATTAGGTGTGAAACCCGGGTCCGTAACCGGAATGCTCAAAAAACTCTCGGAATTAAATCTGGTAACTTACCAACGCTACAAAGGCGTGCGGCTCACCGAAACCGGTAAGAAAATGGCACTTGAGATTATACGCCATCATCGGCTGATCGAACTTTATCTCTCGGAAGCACTCGGTTACACCTGGGATGAAGTGCACGAAGAAGCCGATAAACTGGAACATGTCATCAGTGAAGACTTTGAAGCAAGAATCTCGGAATTCTTAGGAAACCCGACGCATGATCCACATGGTGATCCCATTCCATCGGTGGAATTAAAATTGCCGCCGGCTATGGATCTTATTCCCCTTACCGAAATACAAGAACAACGCACCGGTATCATCAAGCGGGTAAGAACACAGGACCGGGATGAACTGAACATGTTAGCACATCTTAACCTTGTACTGGAGTCATTAATTCAGGTAATCTCAACAGATAAAAGTGGGGTGCGGATTTCTGTTGGTGGTGAGCGTTTTTTAATCCCTACCAGTTTGGCCAATCACATCTGGCTGATTTTGGTGGATTGAACCGTAACCTCAGATATTAAATATTATAACAGAATGCACGATTTAGCCTCCGCCCGTGCGATCCATTCCCTAAGCCTATCGTTGTAATCGAAGAAGATTCGTAGTTTTTCCAGCCCAATACCCGTAATGGAATGATTAGGCAATGTTTCCACTTTTATTGCTATAAAGGCCTGGTTTTTTGTTGGTAATTTTGGCAAAGCCTTATATAATTAAAAAATCATCACTATAATATTAATTCGTCATTCTTTTCCATAACCCGAATTATTCACATATTTATTAAGAAATATTACATATCATATTGTAAATAAAAGAATATATAAAAAATAACTCATTCCTCATTTTTGAGAATGCTAATAAAAAGCTACGAAATTTTGTCGTGCTCTGCGTTGAAGATTAAAATGCTTAATCAACGTAATCTTGTACGATTCATGCACATTTTTATCTTCGCCTTGATCACAACAAAATTTTTTGGTGAATAAACCGGGTTAATAATTCAGTAAATAGAGATATTTATTTCAAATTATTTTGAAGCCAACTTATCGTAAGCCATTGTCTGTATATTCAGTTGCTATTATTTGGATTATCTTATTATCCTTCTGGAATCCTAAAGATGCCAGATGTAATACTATGGATGTGCGAAGTGTGGGTCCCTCACGCATTCGCAGCCTTAGCAAACCCAAATTGCCGCAAGTTTGGAATGTGGATATTACCGGGAACAAGACATTTTCTGATGTTGTACTGCAGAATGTGATTGCTACGGAAGCCCCTACTTTTCTCCAAAAATTGAAATTTTGGAAACAAAAAGGGCATGAATTTTCAGAAACAGAAGTAAAGAAAGATGTAATCCGCCTGGAAAGATTTTACCATCGAAGGGGATTTCCAAACGTGTCGGTTACATCTAAAGTAAAAAAAGGCAAGCCTTCATGGAAAAGAGAGGTGTCCTTTCATATTAAAGAGGGAAAACCCATAATCATAGATTCTGTTGATTATGAGATTCAAGATAAAAATCGTTATGCCGAAACTATCGAGAATAGCCGGGGTTATCATCGTGCTCAAAGGAAACAAGCGTTTCAAAAAGGGAAACGATATCAGGAAATCATGTTACCGGAAGTTAAAGGTCAATTTATCACCGTTTTGAAAAATATGGGTTTTGCTTTTGCTGAGGTATCCATCGCTACAAAAATAGATACCGCACAGTTAAAAGCGGATATTCACATCATCATGAAACCTGGATCTATCGGTTATTTGAGTCATATTGAAGTGGAAGGGGAGAAAACCGTCTCTAAAAAACTTGTGATTCGGGAATCGGGTTTGAAGGTCGGACAACGTTTTAGTCAGAAAAAACTGGGATCGGCACAACAAACGATTTTTAATCAGCCTATTTTCCGTTTTGTAACCATCGACATTCCTGATCAGCCTGAAGATTCAACGGTGAATATTAAAATTAATGTCAGGGAACATAAGTTGCGGTCGTTGGAAATTAGAGGAGGTTTCGGTACGGCTGAATATCTCCGTGGACAAGTTTCCTGGACCAATCGAAATCCATTTGGGAATGCGAATAATATCACCATATCGGGAAGGGCTTCTTTTATCGAGCAGCGTGCCGGAGTCGATTACTTAATACCGTATGTCGTGAATAATAAAAGCAGTTTTGTGGTGTCTCCCTTCTTTACTCATCGCTTAGAGCCTGGTTTTGAGCTGGTAAGCTCGGGTATCAATAATTCCTTTGTTTATCAGCATACCTCAAATCTGACAACCTCGATTTCTTATGAATACACCCGTAATAATGTGATGCAGAAAGACATCAACATTAACTTAAGTGATAGTACACAGTTGTACGATATCTCATCATTGCAGTTCGCGGGTTTTTATCATCAGAATTTTGTCGGTGGCAACAGTGGTTGGATCATTAATCCATACCTGGAGTTTTCCGGGTTATTTCATACCGGTTCATTCGAATATGAAAAAGCGAGTTTAGATGTACGCCACATGATCGCGCTGACACCGAAAATGGATTTCGTGTTTCGACTGAATGGCGGTTTGATATTTTCTCCTCAAAAAGATACGCTGCCACCCAGTATTCGTTATTTCGCGGGTGGATACGGATCAGTTCGTGGTTGGTACCGACAGCAGCTTGGTCCCAAAAGGCCCAGGTTGAATCAGCAGGGGGTGTTTAAAGGTTATGCGCCGGTTGGCGGACGTGTTGATTTCTCGTTTAACCTTGAGTTGCGGCATCAACTCGATTTTTTGATTCATGGTTTAGGTATAGCCGCCTTTATTGATGGCGGACAGGTATGGCGAAATTTTTCGGATGTTCATTTTTTTAGCTCAAATACTTTTAGCAGCAGAATCCGCCAGATCAACTACAATGGCTTGCAATTTGGCGTGGGTGGTGGTTTTAGTTATCGTTCTCCAATCGGACCGGTAAGGCTGGATATTGGTTATAAAGTAAATCCGACATATGGAGATCTCAACTATTATGATGGGGTCTATCATGGTTCTCAAACCTGGCATCGGATCGCATTTCATTTTAGTATAGGTGATGTTTTTTAAAAATTTATGTCTGAAGAAGAACCAACATATAACACTTTCATAAGCTGGCTTAAATCCAGAAGTAAATGGTGGTACGTATTACTATCGTTTCTGGTTTTGCTGGGCGTTCTGCGTCTGTCGATGAGATCCCAATACGTTCTTAATTACCTAAAATCGAAAATTGAATCTACAGCCAATAAATCATTACAGGGTCGTTTGGAAATCGGATCGTTAAAAGGCGATCTGTGGGATGGGATAACGGCGAGTAACATCAATGTCATTGCTAAAGACACGCTCCTTCGACTCGATACGCTTCACATATCCTATAATTTTATACAACTGATTAAGGCTCCGCATACTATTCAAAAAATATCGCTAAATGGATTACAAGCGAATGTGGTTCAGGAAGCGGACCGTTCGTGGAATATTTTGAATCTGCTTCCACAGGATACCACAGCCCAGACATCCAGCAAAGGTAATATTCCTGTAACTTGCGATCATGTTGTAATGAGGAATAGTTCATTGGGCGTTTTTGCTCCAAAAATGATTCCGGATTCGACGGTTCGTATCGATCAAATATCGATGAATTCCGCTTTTAAATTAAAAAAGGCAGGATATCAATTTGATTTAAATAACCTTTCTCTGAATATTCACTATCGATCCCTTGAAAATCCGGTTACCATAAAAACGAGCGGTAAAGCAGATGAAAACAGTTATAATCTTGAGCAGCTTCTGATTGCGACCGGACAGACCGTAATTCGGGCCGGTGGAAATTTTAAGAGAGATTCTGCCGGTACTGCCTACCAATTTAATCTCACAGGAAATCCCATATCCTGGAAAAATGTTAAGGCGATAATGAAATCCTATCCAGTCGCCGAAGATGCCAAAGTCACGTTATCATTAGAAGGAGATTATGAAGATACCGGACTTAATATTCATATCACAAGTAACTATTTGGGAAATCTGAAAGTAGAAAGTCATTTCAAAATTAAACCGACGGCTGCACTGACGGGCTTGGAAATATCGGCAGACAGGGTGAATCTGGCGGGACTCATGAAAAACCCTCAGTATCCCCGTTTTCAAAACGCCCGTTTGGCATTGAAAGGAACGGTTCCGTTGGAAAATTATCAGGATGCACAATTTAAAGGTCGTGCCGAGATTAACGATTTTAAAATGGCTCCTTATCAATTGAAACGGGCCGAAATGAATATTCAGGCCCAGAAAGATTCGGTACGACTGGTGTTAAATGCGGAACAAGGCAGGGAAAAAGTGCACCTTAATGGGGATCTTGTTTCGCCCTGGTCCGAAGATCCGAATTGGCAGGTACAGGCAACTGCCCGGAATATAAATCCGGCTTATTGGCTGGCGGATAGTTCTCAAACGGGAGATCTCAATGTAAATGTGGATGCCTCCGGAAAAGGTTTTAAACCGGGCAAAGCACCCTGGAAATTACAGGCCCATATTTTGAAAAGTCGCTACCGAAATATTCCGGTATCAAAAGGCAACTTACAGGCCAATATGACGGATCAGTTAATCAGCAGTAAATCAACACTCAATATATCCCAAAGTCGATTAAACCTGGATTTTGATAGTCATTGGTCCTTGAAAAAACCAACTTATACCTTTGACCTGAAAACGCATAAATTGAATCTGGTAGAACTTGGGAGCATGGATAAATATCCGACAGCTTTGAATATTAATGTTAAGGGTTCAGGTAAGAATTTTAGTCTCAAAGGAATTGAGTTAAAAGCACATTTGAATGCCGATTCCTCAGTTGTAAATAACGAGTTTATAAGTAAGATGAATGCGGATGTGAGTGTTCAGGATTCTATCCTTCATTTAAAAAATGCCGTTCTTAAAAGCAGTATCGCTGATGGATCATTTAAAGCGAGACAGGATATTTATCATTATGATGATCCTCAGAATAAACTGGAATACGATCTTTCGATAAAAAATATACAATCCCTGGCGCCTTTATTTGGTGTTAAAACATTACAAACCAAAGGCGATCTGCTGGGTGATATCAAAATGAAAGATCAAAAACCAACGTTTATCGCGGATTTGTATTTGCATGACATCCGGTACGATACACTTGGTATCAATAAAGTTAAAGGACAAATGGAGGTTAAACTGACGAAAAATCCGGATTATCAGGCTTATCTTGAATTAACGGAACCTCGTGTTGGAACCCTTCAACTTCAGGACTTTACATTGCATTCTTCTGGTGCTATAAAAGATTCCACGGCCCTTGGGGGCTACGCCATTAATATAAATATTCGAAATAAGACTGGTTCTGATCAAAAAGGGCAATATTTTTATTCACCTGATTCCATTGCCGTATCAGTAGACAGTCTTATGTGCCGAACGACCCGTCATAAACTTAAATTGACCAAACCAGGCCGGATTTATTATGCTAATAATACGCTCCGAACCGATACCCTTCAGCTTGATGACGGCGATAATACGTTGTTCCGGTTTTACATCGCAAAAATCAATAATAAGGTACAAGATGGCTTTTTTGATGCCCGGAATCTTAATTTCGGTGCGATACAAAATATTTTCCTTCAAAACAGTAAATATGGCGGACTGGTATCGGGACATGCCGATTTTGATATAGTAAATAAAAAGGTCAGTCTTCATTCCAATTTATCCTTTGCCGATTTGTCATACGAGGATGTTAAAATGGATTCCGTAAGTATGAATATGAATATTGATAACGGTCAGCTCAAGGCAAACGGTTTCGTAGAAGATAAAGGGAATAAACTGCTGGTTGCTGAAGCCAATCTCCCTTTCCGATTGGGTAATCCCACATCATTTGACACAACCTTTTTTAGCAATCCGATTTCCGGCTATTTAAGGATGAAACCGGTTAAACTGACCGAGTATAAAGACCTTTTAAATAAGCTGGGCTGGAAAAATGCATCCGGGGAGATACAGTTCAATGGAAAACTAACCGGAGAAGCCGGATCGCCTCAAATTACCGGAGAATTCTCGTTGAGTAATACGGAATTCTCAAAAGTATCGATAGATACGGCAGGTGTTAATTTTCAGTACAATCAAAGTCAAAAACAGCTTGCCTTTCATGGTCAATTGGTTTCATTAAAACAAACGGCAGCTGAAATAAAGGGAAGCATTCCATTTAGTCTGGATTTAAAACAGTTTAATGTCGAGCTACCGCAAAAGACCGATGCCATCAATGCTACGATTACAACCAATAATTTCAATTTAGCTGCTTTAAATGAGTTTGTAAATCCGGAACAAATGAATCAACTGCAGGGAATGATGAATGGTCAGATAAAAGTGAGCGGAACCATCGGGAAGCCTATCATGAATGGAGATATGAAACTTACGAATGGGGCTGTTGGCATAACTCCTGCCGGTATTGATTTGAAAAAAATATCCGCGAATATGGAATTTGAACCTAATAAAATCGTTTTGAAAGAATTCAATGTGAAAAGTGGTGGATCGTTTAAAGCAACCGGTGATATCACACTGAATGGTTTTGAAACAAGAAAACTTAATTTAAAAATGACCGCGGATCATTTTCGCATCATGGACACACGAAATTATAAGGGAGCTGTTAGTTTGAATACCGATTTAACCGGCTCGTTAATGCATCCCAAACTCAAAGGAGAGCTCACGGTAGATAATGGCACTGTCTATCTGGATAATTTTGGTACCAAGAGCGTAGAAACGGTACAATTAAATCAGAAGAAATCATATAGCGATATTTCGTTGTACGATTCTCTTGAAGTGGATATGAATTTAAGTATTAATCGTAATTTTTGGCTGCGTAATCGCAATTCACCGGAAATGGCATTCGAATTAAACGGGAAGGTCGATATCTCTAAAAAAGCAGGTAAAGATATGAAAATGTTCGGTACATTCAATTCTAATCAGGGATATGCCACCCAATTTGGTAAACGTTTCGAGCTTCAAAAAGGTCAGATTACGTTTAGTGGAGATCCGACAAATCCATCTTTGGATATTAAAACGCTATATCAGTTGCGTCAGCCCAACGATATTTCGATCTATTATTTGATAACCGGAACAGTCAACGAACCCAAGTTTAATTACGATAGCGATCCCAAGATGGATTTGAAAAACATAATCAGTTATACCCTGTTTGGGCGTCCCTTCAATGCGTTATTATCCTGGGAGCAATCCTTTTCCGGTGGCGGTGGAGCCAGCGGACGGCAGATAGCACAAAGTGCCCTCATGAATTTATTAATCGACCGGGTAGAATCGTTAGCCACCAATAAGCTTGGTATTGATTTGATTCAAATTGATAATTCCAATCAGGCTTCTGGAAATGGAACCACAATAAAGGCAGGTAAATATATTACCAATAAAATATTTTTAGCAGTTTTGCAGCAATTAGGCGGTAATAATCCTGTAAGTCAGGTGATACTTGAATATTATCTGAGGAAGAATCTGGAACTGATTCTGACACAGAGCGAAAATTCAAGAACCGGTATCGATGTACTCTGGAAATACGATTATTAAGTTAGAAGCGTCTGATAGTTAAAAATAGTTCGTAAAAATTTTCAGACCAGAGTTTTATTATCCTCCCATTTTAGATAGGAATAAGGATTATGAGTTACGCCACCCTCCGGAAGCCAATCCCATAATGGTCCCATAGCCTCTTTAATCTGATTTACCAGGAACGGTGGCACTTCATCGGTCTCCCCTTCATAAAATTTTCTGAAAGCAATATCCTCATCAAGTCGTCGTCGGACATTCTGAAAATATTGAATTTTTCCCCATCCTTCGCTACTCATGGCGCGCACAATATTCATTGTTTTAGGGATCCATCCTCCGTTAACTTTGAACCTGCGATAAATCGCCATTTTAGAGAACGAATATTCATGCAAACTAATCATCTTATCAAAAAAATCGGGCCATTCATAGTTTTTCGGTATTACATTCATGGCACCGGAATTATTTAGGAACTGGAAAGGAAATCCCAAAACCCTATCCTCCTTTTGATATTCCAGGTTGAGTGGTGCACTGCGTCCAAAAGCGGTAAGCATGGAATAAGCCGGAAAAGTTCCGGGTGACATATCCAGGAATTTTTTAGTCAGTTCAAAGGGTTCGTCGCCCTCATCCGTATCGAGACCGAGAACAAAATTTCCCTGAAGATAGGGAAGGTAGCTTAAAATCATGTTGACTTGCTCTGACACGCGTTCTACCTTTTCCAAGCCATAGGTGTGTCGTGTTTTTGATTTATTACCAAGATCAAACCAGGATTCAATGCCTGGAAGGATAGCTTTAAAACCATTCTTTTTAAGTCTTATAACATTTTTCTCGGATAACAAAGCCAAGGAACTTTCAGCGATAAAATCGATACTATCAGGCGGAACCGCTTCTTCGATAACCGATAGATAATCATTAAACCGGATTCCAAAATTTGGATCATGCCAGGCAACTCGTGGACGTTTCAATTTTTTTAGAAGAAATCGAAGATCCTGTTTAATGGCTTCAAAATCCAGGGGCTGATAATCGACGATCGAATCGACACAAAAGCTACAAGAATAGGGACATCCCAAGCTGCCGAGCATTGGTACAATTTTGACAACCGGAGCCTCCTTTAAAAGTCGCTCGATGTATTTCCAGCGCTGACGAACGCCTGGCAATGATTCCGGCTGTTGCAGTGCTGAGAGATAAACGCCGTTGGGACGATGATGGGAATGGTCACTAAGGATGTCACGAACAACTTGTTTATCAGTAAATCCTACTACATAATCAAAATATTTTTGTGCATCAATAGGATAAGCCCTGGCATGAGGTCCCCCGAGAACGGTAACCGTACCTTCTGAACGGAATTTGTTACTGAGTGCGTAGGCAACATGGGCGGAGGTCGTAAAAGCACCTATAAAAACGACATCCAGATTGTCCGGCAAAGGGTCGACCATATTTTCATATCCGGAATAATATGCGAGGCTTACATCGTGGCCCTCTTCTTCACACCAGACTGCGATGACTTGTCCCATTATACTTGCCAAATTTGCCCTCATAAAACGGGCATAAGCAGAGCGGCTTGGTCTGTTGGCGACTATATCGATAACACCAATTCTCAGTTTTCGCATAAGTAGAATAGTTTAGATTAGATAAAGAGTCGTAAAGCTAGATGATAATAGTCTCCTTCCAGCCATTATAAAAGTACTGCTTATTATTAGACGTATCTGCTAACTTAATTTAACACAATAAAATAAATGTGCCAGTAATTTAACAGAAAATATTAAATTATATGAATGAGTCTTCTCTAAAAAGGTGTTTTTTGCCTAATAAAAGTGTTGAATATGGCTCAAAATTAAGGCCTAAAAATCAATTTTGGGACTTTTTAGAGCGAACTCATGATTATAATAGATAAACGCCAGTTTGGTATAACATGATGGGGAAATGATGATGAAAGGAAAGAATCCAAACTTGATTTTTGTGGAATATCAGGCCTCACGGGACAATAAACACTAATTTTAAAATGTCATTAATTAACGTGAATTCGATATAATTATAGACTTATTTTGTTTCATATTCACGGTTGGAAGATCTCTCACCCAAAAAGCGGGTTCGAGATGATGCTTTTGCGTGATGTTTTTTAACCATCAACCTCATCTTCGCCCATTCGCGTTATTTCGACCGGAGGGAGAAATCTTCAAAGTAAAATAGTCATTTCAAGACGCTATTTTGAGAAGATTTTATTTCGAACTCATGATAATTATGTTGCGCTTTCCGGCAACATTCGTCGATATTGATTTTGCAATATTGGTATGGTCCGTGACTATGAACTCAATACGATATTAGTCAATCGATCACAGTAGCAACAACGAACTTTATTTCCGTTATTGTCAGGATTTTTTGAGCGCGTCGTAGGTTAGTCCGAGATTATATGACAGACTGAAATGTTCGCCATATGATTTAAAATCTTCAAATCCTTTCAGCGTTTTCAAACTGGTTATCTGATCTCTCGACAGGCTTTTTTGCATCCCTTGCGTTACATGTTCCTGCAAAGCTTCAAAATAATCGCGGAGAACATGGACATCTTTTTTACCTCCGGTAACCCCGTATTTTTCATTCCCATGACCAAAGATGAAAATCGTATCGTCATCAAATTTGTTTAGGGTATGATCCAAAATCTCTCTCCAGTGTAAAATAGATCCTTCAGCACTGATATCGATAAAAGGGTGTATCCTGTTGAAAATAAGATCTCCCATATGAACAACGTTTGCATTCTCGAAGTGAGTGATAGAATCGCCATTGGTATGTGCCGGACCCTGATAGGTAAGCGTGATTATTTCATCCCCAATTCTTTTTGACCAGTCGGTATCGAAAAGAGTGTTGGCATAGACTTGTTTTTGAAGCGTGCCTTGTTTCTTAGCAGCTTCGCTGTAAACGAGGTACATTTTTATGAGCTACTGTTAAGGCAGATTCCGGTTTCAGAACAGGATTCCCGCCCGTATGGTCCCGGTGATGATGCGTGTTGATGAGGAGATCGATTTTTCGTTCCGAAAGTTTTTTAATACCGGTGAGAAAATCGGCAGCGGTGTCCGGAAATTGCGTGTCCACG
>DATFMK010000061.1:0-4502 GCA_035267005.1 Balneolales bacterium | reverse complement strand
TTCTTTAGCTATTGAAAGGTTACGATCCGTTGTTAGATTCCTCGATTCCCTCGGAATGACAGGATTGGGTGGCTTTCAATATTAACTTCTAACCTTATTAAAGACTTCGCATTCTTTGTCATTCCGACTGTAATAGAGGAGTCTTTACCGGCTTTTGAGCCCTTATATGACTCAAATTGTATTCGCTGTGCCTTGCTTTTAAAGATTCTTCGACAGGCTCTGAATGACAGGGTTGCAAGGTTATAGAATCTGAACAATTCAGTCGTCAATCGTCCGTGATCTGTCGACTTTACTCAATTACTTGGTACTTTAGAAACTTACGTTTGATAATTGGAAACATCGTCTCTTCAAAGCTGAAATCCAGATCGGTGGAAAATGCATAAGTCGCAGGATTAGGTAAATCGGTATGTTTTCTAATCAATTGTAATTTGATACTGTTGTGAGATACTTTCAATTTCGACTCATCAATGGAACTGATGTACCGGGTTTTCAATGATCGATAATTGTCATCGCTTGTGGTAAAAATGGATAACTCATATCGAAATAGATAGAGTTTTTTATCCTTATTATCAGGCACAAAAATGTATCCCTCTTCCGTATAGTTTGGTAAAATACCTACTTTCTCCACCCAAATATTATCATCTACAAAATCATAAATAGTGATTCCTTCATCAATCGTCTCTTTTATAAATGGCATCGCCCAGTTTATAATCTTTTTTACATTATCCAGATGCTTATGATCATCATGCATCAATTGATAAGTGATCTTTTTATTAATCAAATCGATGTTTTTGATCTCTTGAGGCATTCCATCCTCAAGCTTCTCGACTTCACCATTTATGATATCGAGTAATTGATATAACGAAATGAGCTCCGACAATTGGGGATATAGCTTATTGAGGGCAAATTTGTCCCGTATTTTTTTGAGTCCGTTTAAAACATGGTATTGACGAATCTCGTAATCAATACCCACTTTGGTAAAAAGTTCAAGAGATAAGCTGTTCATACGCACACTCCCGCCAAGATTTCTGGTTATGGGTGTTTATAGAATGATCTGTATGATATAAAAACTTTGTTAAACCATTATTTAGTATGAATCATGTTAAAATTTTAAACGAAAAATAAATTAACCACAGAACTACACAGAGTTATTTAAACTGAGTTCACAGATATTCTCTAAAACTTTTTCCTAAAATAATTTCCCTGTGTCCTCTGTGTTAAATCTTTGTGCTCTCTGTGGTTACTCCTCCATTTTTACGAAATTGCACACTTTTCCATTTCTTAAATAATGGTGCCACTTTCATCCGCTGATACTTACCTGTTGACGTAACCGGTATATTTTTCCCGAACACGACCACTTTTGGACATTTATCATATGGCAGATGTTTCCTGCAATATTCCAGGATTTTCTTTTTCTTCTGCTTATACCCTTCCATGAGTTCCACATAAGCCCCGACTTCTTCACCATACCAGTCATTCTCGAATCCGACGGCTATTCCAGACTTGACACCCGGAGCTCTATTGATCACTTCATCAATCTCAAGCGGAGCTAAATTGACGCCTCCACGAATGATAAGTTCCTTAATTCTTCCCGTGATAAAGAAAAATGGCCGACCATCTTCATCTTTAATATAAAAGCCTTCATCGCCGCTTCGAAACCACCCATGCGCAAAGGCTTCTTCATTGGCTTCCCGGTTGTCGTAATATTCCTTCATCACATTCACTCCGCGAATCACAATCTCACCACGTTCCTTTTCCGGCACGGAATTTCCTTTTTCATCATGTATTTGCATCTCATTCGCAGGAATCGGAAGCCCAATGCTTGGATATCCGTAATCTTGCAACCATTGGTCATGCTCTTTCTTGTCTAAATTGAGCGGAATAAAACACGAATAACAGGTAGTTTCCGATAAGCCGTATCCATGTATGATCGGCACCTTAAATTTATCCTCAAAATTCTTTGCCACATTAATGGTCAGCGGACCGGCACCACAGATGATATGGTGCAAAGGAGAAGTATCAGGAGTTTTTTTGTCTCTAAACTCATTATTCAAAAATAGTAAAAGCGTTGGGACCACGCTTACGACATGTACGTTCTCTTCATTAATCACCGGAAAAAACCGGGATACATGGAATTTTTGGTTTAGTACTGTTGAGCCACCCTGATAGAAAGGACTCATCATTGTAACTACGGTTCCATTGACATGATGAATGGGTAGCACACACATCATACGGGTCTCTTCCGTCATCTGATGCCATTCCGATATACTTCGGGCATCCTCCAGCAAGTTCCGCTGACTCAAAAGTACGGCTTTCGGTTTTCCTGTGGTTCCCGAGGTGTAAACGATCATGGCATCCGATTCACCGTGTAAAGGTTCATCAATCCCGGTTGTCTCATATCCCTTGATAAACGTTTCCAGAGAATCGCCACATTCTTCCAGTTCGAGTTTCCTCAAATTTTCATTTCGATTGATTATATTTCTAATCCGGTTCAAATACTGATCTCGTACAAAAGCACGTTTTACTTCTCCGTTTTCGAGAATATAATCGATTCGTTCATCGTCTTCGCCTAAATTTATCGGAACCACAACGACGCCAATCAACCAGGCAGCAAAGTATTGAACTACCGTATGCCAATGATTATGAGAAATCGTTGCAATACGATCACCAGGCTTTAATCCCTTGTCTTTCAGGTAACGAGCCAGGGCATAAGCTTTTTCACAAAATTGTTTATAATTTAATTCCGTTCGTTGATCCTGATGATCGATATAGGTAATAAATGATTTTTCATCATGCTTCCGGGCTCTGACGAGATCGGGTATATTCGACCATTTAATAGGTGGCAAACTATAATGCGGAAGTGTTCTTGCCTGATCGATTTTGCTTTGTAGTTCTTCGGTATAAGCCATACGCCTCCTAACCGGTTTAATTACGTTTTAGAGAGATTTTGCACATTTATAAGAAATTGAAGGTATATCCCACATAATTCTGTTACTCATTCGATAAACATATCATCATATAATTCATCATTTCATTCTAACCAGGAATACGGATACTTTGCATCATCAAGTTTTCTGGCTTCCTCCGTTAAGTATAATGGATGAAACGTATCAATCATGACCGCATATTCTTCTGTTTTTTCAGCTCCAATGCTCTTTTCCACCGTTCCTGGATGGGGTCCGTGTGGAATTCCTCCCGGATGAATAGTAATACTCGATTCTTCAATTCCTTTCCGGCTCATGAATTCCCCTTCCACATAATAAAGCACTTCATCCGAATCGACATTTGAGTGATTGTAGGGTGCCGGAATGGATTCGGGATGATAATCGAATTTTCTCGGAACAAAAGAACAAAGCACATAATTGGTTCCGGTAAAGGTCTGATGAACCGGCGGTGGCTGATGAATACGTCCCGTTATTGGTTCAAAATCTTTAATATTGAAGATAAAAGGATACAGATATCCATCCCAGCCAATAACATCGAACGGATGATGATCGAAGGTATAATGATGGAACCGTCCCTGTTTTTTGATTCGAACTACATATTCCGCTTTTTCATTCATAAAAAGCGGATTTACGGGACGACGAAGATCCCGTTCACAAAATGGACTATGCTCCAGAAACTGACCCAAATGGGAAAGATAACGTTTGGGAATTTCTACCGGACCGGTGGAATCAACACAGAGCATACGGTTATCTTCCGTTTCAAAATGGATTTGATAGGTCGTGCCTCGTGGAATCACGATATAATCGCCCGGACCAAATTCCAGTCTTCCGAATTGTGATTGCATTATCCCTTCACCATGATGAATGAACAGAATCTCATCATGTTCCCCGTTACGATAAAAATAGTCCATATTGTCTGTTGGACGGGCTACGGCAATCTGTATGTCATCATTAAAAAGCAACACTTGTCGTCCATTTACAGGGTCTCCACCTGCTTTCACATCTTTTGTAAGCAGATGATGATGCCGCAACAGGTCTTCATTCCAGGGTTTGATCTCTATCTCTTTACCGGACTGAACATTGGTTACTTTAGTGGGCGGTATTTTATGATAAAGAAGCGATGAACTCCCTGTGAATCCTTCGGTCCCGAATAATTCTTCAGCATATAATTTGCCCTCAGGATTTCGAAACTGAGTATGGCGTTTATGCGGAATTTCCCCTAATTGATGATATATCATAGTAAAATTACATTAAGTCAGAAGAAACAGGGAATCATCAGTCACCACCTTGCAGCTTCCTGTCCCCTCGCAGCAGGACAGAAAGCTGCTTTTGGTTTTCCCCCTTGATTGTAAACTCATAAATTTCCACGTATTTCCTGTTCCCGTTCGATGGCTTCGAACAACGCTTTAAAATTGCCTTTTCCAAAACCCCGGGCACCCTTCCGCTGAATAATCTCAAAAAACAACGTCGGTCGATCCGATACCGGTTTGGAAAATATTTGCAGCAAATACCCTTCATCATCACGATCGACTAATATTCCGAGCTTTCTTAAATCAT
>DATFMK010000060.1:0-3122 GCA_035267005.1 Balneolales bacterium | reverse complement strand
ACTGTCAGGTACCGATTTCATAAATCCGTTGGGAATTTTAATGTCAGGTGCATGAATCGACCAGAGATCTTCTGAGATGGCTGCCATACTTGGCCAAATACGCGAATCAACCGTTTCAGGAGTTATAAATTCAGACCACATTGTAGCTTCGCCACCCAGGATGCTTTCCTTTTGTTTTTTGGTCAGATCCATTCCGGGAGGCAACGGATTATTCAGATAATAAACGGATGTAGGTTGTACCAGATCGAGATAATACCCATTGGATAAAATACTTCGGTACCCTTTCTTGGCCGCTTCCACCATCGCTTTGGTTCCCCGCCAGGATTGAATGACGATACTATGAGGCATACCGGGATGCAAAATTTCTCCCCAGCCAACCATATTCTTATGATCCTTGGTCAACATCTTCAACAAATGCTGGTTAAAGTAGGCCTGTAGCTGTTCATTATTTTTAATGTTATGACTCTTCATGAAAGCCTGAATCTTTTTATTGGCATCCCATTGCTTACCATTGACTTCATCACCCCCGATATGGAAATATTTGTCGGGGAATAAGGAAGTCATCTCATTTAGGAATTTGGAAATGAAGTTGTAGGTGTAGGGCTTAATGGGATCCATAGCCGGATCGAAAACGCCAAAATGCCGTTCAATTTTATAAGGACCGGGTCCGCTGGCCAATTTCGGATAACCGACAAACCAACTGATCGTATGTCCCGGCATATCAAACTCTGGCACTACCCGTATTCCTCGTTGATTGGCATATTTAATGATGTCTTTCATTTGGGCTTGCGAATAATATTTCCCATCCGAACCGTCTTTAGTAAGTTTCGGGAACGTCTTGCTCTGTGCCCGGAATCCCTGATAATCGGTAAGATGCCAGTGGAAGACATTCAGCTTCATGGCGGCCATCCCATCTATATTACGTTTGATAACAGCAATAGGCATAAAATGACGGCTGCAATCGATCATTAAACCCCGCCATTTGAATCGGGGGGAATCGTGAATATCAACTGCCGGGAAATAGTAGCCCTTTTTGTTGGCTTTCAGTAGCTGTAAGAAGGTTTCTAAACCGCGCAGTGCTCCAACATCAGTATTTGAAGTTAACGTAATGCCACCGGGTTTCACTTCTAAATGGTACGACTCATCCATCCCAAGATGAAGTTTAATCGGATGTCCGATTTTTATGATCAAATTGGCTGAATCAACACTTGCCTTGGGTGTGACATAATCCTGCTTGAAAAACAAACCGGTCCGGCCGGATAACCTTCTTAATACCCGGGATGCATAAGGATATATCCTGTGACCGGCTTTTCCTTCTACGGCTATTGTAAAGGTACTGTCTAAACGGAAGGAACCGTTTTCTTTCACAACCTTAGTTGGTAAGGGCATCAAATTAAATTTTCTGCCCCACATTGCCGAACTATCTTCGAATTTATTTCCTGCACTCTGACACATACCGGATTGAAACGATATGGCCAATAAAATCAAAGTAATAAAGAGTGCCCACTTATTTCTTTTAAAAGAATGACCTGTTTTACTCATTAAACTTCACATTATATTGAATTTTCAATTACGCTATACACTTGTTATTGTTGACTATCCCGACTTTTCGGTTTTCAACTCTCACTTCTATTACTTTCACTATTTTTTATCGCCTTTACTTCCCAAAAGCGCTTTTGCATAGTAACAGAAAAAAATGGAGCTCTCAAGATGGGGATTTATTTTTAACAACTTTAACCAATTGTCAACTTGAGCGCAAATAAAAACTACTTTAACAATATGTTTAAAATGGAATACCCATAATTTGTAAAAAGTTTGTAAATGCAGAGTGTAAATTTTCATTAAATCCTCATTTTATTTGCATTAAATGTCTCCACAGTTAATTATCGGAACCCCCAAAATCAGACAGATTTCATTTTTTTTTAAAAGTAAGTTGAGAATAGCACGGTTCACATATTGTAATTTAATAAAGTGTAAAAAATATTTGTTATCCAATTGATTCTAAAAAGACGGCGAATTTAGAAACTGAGAATATCTTTTGCTTCCTTTCAAGATTTCCGAATTATAGACTTTGCATATTATCTCAAATTATTGCACTTATACGACCTTATCATCAGGTTTCTTTTTGCAGGAGAAACATTACAGCTAACCTAAATATTTCAACAGTACCATTAATAATGAGGGAATTCCTGAAAAGGTTAGGCATGTAAATACATTCTTATTAAATTAAGCCGAGAATTATAAAACGGATAGATAACATTATTGTCCTACAAGAGATGAAAAATATTGGATAAAGGACTAATGATAAGAATTTAAATAACCTATTTTTATACCATGAAAATTCACGAATATCAAGCAAAAGAAATTCTTAAAAATAACGGGGTAGCCGTACCGGCCGGTATACCCGCATTCAGTATTGACGAGGCTGTTGAAGCCGCTGAAAAATTAAAAAATGACGGAGCTACTCTGTTTGTAGTCAAAGCGCAAATTCACGCGGGTGGCAGAGGTAAAGGTCGTACTAAGAAAAATAATGCTAAAGGCGTCATCCTTTGTAATACTGTTGAAGAAGTAAAACAGGCTGCCGAGTCATTATTGGATGATATCCTGGTTACGGTTCAGACTGGTGAAGCCGGACAGAAAGTTCAGCGTCTTTATATTACCGATGGTGTAGATATCGAAAAAGAATTTTATCTCGGTATCACACTCGACCGGGCCCGAGGACGAAATGTCATTATGGTTTCTTCGGAAGGCGGGGTGGAAATTGAAAAAGTAGCGGAAGAAAGCCCTGAAAAAATCATTAAAGAGTGGATAGAACCGGGAATTCCATTAATGCCCAACCAGGCACGTCACCTCGCATTTGCTTTAGGGTTAAGCGGTGATTCTTTTAAACAGGCTGTCAAATTTATCAATGCGTTATACAGCGCCTATGAAAATGCTGATGCATCTATCGTGGAAATCAATCCACTGGTCCTCACCAAAGATGGACAAATCATGGCGCTTGATGCCAAAATCAATTTTGACGATAACGGCCTGTTCCGCCACAAAGATTATCAGGAATTACAGGATGAATCGGAAATCAATCCGCTCGAACTGGAAGCTTCCAAATTCAATCTCAACTACAT
>DATFMK010000059.1:0-4981 GCA_035267005.1 Balneolales bacterium | reverse complement strand
GAATTGTTATTCGCGGTATTAACTCTCTTGATCCGTCGGCCAATAATCAGCCTTTATTTGTTGTTGACGGAGTGCCAATTGATAACTCATCGAATACAGGTGGTGTTGGTTCTCAGGATTATTCCACTACAAATATGGCAGCGGATATTAATCCGGATGATATTGCCTCCATTTCTGTATTGAAGAGTGGAGCTGCCACAGCGTTATATGGAATACGTGCTGCGAATGGTGCTGTTATTATCACGACAAAACATGGTCGGGCAGGTAAGACGAGAGTGAATTTAACCAGTTCTGCTGGCATACAGCAGGTTGATATGTATCCCAAATTACAGAAACAGTATCTTGCCGGCTGGTATGGAAAACCTGATTATGGAAACTATCCCTTTCCATTTCATGCATGGGGACCCGCTGCTGATACCGTTTCCGGTGCAAAGTTCTATAATAACTTTCGTAATTTCTTCGCTCAGGGTGGTCCAGGATTAAAAGTTAATAACGATTTCAACGTCTCAGGTGGTAATGATAAAGCAACATTCTTTGTTTCTGCCGCTCATTTACATCAGCGAGGCGTAGTACCTAATACCTTCTGGAACCGGACGAATGGTAAGGTGTCCGGAAATGTCGCCATCGCGGATAATTTTCACGTGAATGGATCGATTAATTATATCTTCACGAAAAACAGAAATGCTTATCAGCCTCTGCGTGAATTGGTTTATTACCCGACAAGTGAAGATGTCCGGCATTATCTCAAATCGGATGGCACGCAATACTCATATACCCCATGGCTGGATAATCCGATTTACGCCGCATATCATCATTATCAGAATGGTAATGTTAACCGTATGATTGGAAATGTCGGATTAAACTGGCAATTAACGGATTGGTTGGATGTTAATTATAAACTCGGAGATGATTTTTATAATGATTCACGAAAAGCCATTTTACCTGGTCCGCAGGGAATAAAAGGTGAAATACCGCTTGATGCTTTCGGTAATGTCCAGGAAATTTCCATGAACAACAAAGATATTACTTCAAGCCTGATCGTGACTGCAAAAAAGCAGATCAATAAAAAATGGTCAACTACCGTAAGGGTGGGTAACGATGTCTATAGCCATAAATATTATCGGTTATATACGGAAGGTAGCAATTTCGCGATTCCGAATTTCTTCAATCTGAGCAATGCGAGCACGATTACATCCTCAGAATATACGTTGAGAAAACGAGTAGCCGGTGTTTACGGAGATTTCAAACTGAATTATAACGACATGCTTTATCTGTCGGTCACTGGCCGGAACGACTGGTCTTCAACACTTCCCAAAAATAACCGGTCATTCTTTTATCCATCGGTTAGCGTAGGTTATATCGTGAGTAAAATGTTTAAACTCCCCAAGTTTATGGACTATGCTAAATTGCGAGCTTCATGGGCTAAAGTGGGTAAAGACGCTCCTGCTTATGCAACCGGCATTACCTATGTCTCACCAAGTAATTTTCCGTTTAAAGGACTCACAGGAGTCACTAAAAGCGATGTGTTGGGAGATCCGAATCTGAAACCAGAAATGACCAATTCTTTTGAAGCCGGAACGGATCTTCGATTTATTAATAATCGCATCACCTTAAACTTCACGTATTATAATCAGGACAGTAAAGATCAGATCTTACATGTGCCCATCAGTAATACAACCGGTTATACCACATTCGTGACTAATGCCGGTGAGATCAGAAACCATGGTGTTGAATTAACATTATCGGTTCGTCCGGTTGAGAAACAAAATTTTTCATGGGATATCTCGGGTAATTTCACCAAGAATAATAATAAGGTCGTATCCATCCGAAAAGGGATCGATTCTATTATTCTGAACGGTGCTCTTTATACTTATGGCGGTAATGTTTATCAAGAACTCTTTCCCGGTATGCCGTACGGAAATATTGTAGGTACCAGTTATAAGCGGTATTACAAAAATCCGGCTAATGAAAATCCGTTAACAGTGGATAAAAGTCGTCCATTATTAATCGGACCAGATGGCTTTCCCGAAAGAGATCTGACATACAAAATTATCGGAAATGTTAATCCTGACTGGACGGCCAACATTACAAATAATTTCCGATACAAAAACCTTGATCTTTCATTTTTGGTTGATATCAAACAAGGTGGAGATGTTGTGAATCAGCCGGCTGCCTTTTTTGCCGCACAGGGAACATTACCCATCACTGCAAATCGTAGCAAAGAGGTCGTTTTCAAAGGGGTAACCGCCGATGGAAAACCCAATACCAAAAAAGTATACCTGGGACAGGGCATGCACAACGGTGTTAATTATGGTGATGGTTATTACCGGAATATTTATCGTAAAGTTGGAGCGAACTTCGTGCAGAATGCTTCCTGGGTGCGTTTACGCAATCTGAGCCTCACGTATCATTTACCAAGCGAAGCTATTCATAGTATCGGATTATCAAGAGCAAGTCTTTCTTTAACCGGATATAATCTCTTGATCTTTACTCCATATAACGGATTTGATCCGGAGTCATCTGCTTTTGGTGCCGGAAGCAATAGTCAGGGATTACAAGGACGCGGAACGCCCTCTTTACGTAGCTACACATTAACCCTGCATCTTTCCTTATGATGAATATTATTAATTGCATGAGCAAAAAGAAAAGAACCATGAAGAATTTAAATAAGTTAAATATCCTGATTATAGGAACGCTGTTATTGTTTGTTACGGGTTGTAACGGATTTCTAAATGTGAATGAAAATCCGAATGCATCAACAACAGCAACACCAGCCGGATTATTAACCAATGTATTGTACCAGACAAGTCAGATACAATATAGCGTTTCGACAGTAACATCGTATTATACACAGCAACTCGCTTCCCCCAGTGGAAGTGCAGTAGATCAGCAGAGGGAAGTTCATATGGATGGCGCATGGTCGCAAATCTATTCTGTTATGACGGATCTCAATGATTTACAAAAAATATCGAAGAAAAAAGGTGCAACCGATTATGATGCCATTGCAAAAATTATGATGGCCTATAATTTGGGTACCGGAACCGACTTATGGGGATCCATGCCTTATTCAAAAGCCTTTCAGGGTTCCAAGGCATTAACGCCAACTTATGATAGCCAACAATCACTGTATTCCGACATTCAAAGTTTATTGGATAAAGCGATTCAGGAAATAAAAGCGGGCAATTCAAGCTTGAGTCCAGGTAATGATGATTTGTATTATCAGGGAAATATGCAGGATTGGCTCAAAATGGCGTATTCCTTAAAAGCCCGGTATTTGAATCATTTATCAGAGAAATCGAGTTATGATCCGCAGGCAGTCATAAATGCGGCAAAAAATGGATTTCAATCGCCTTCCGATGATGCCGAACTCACCTACACTCAAGATAAAATGAATCCGTGGGCTGTGGTTGTCATCAATAATAACATTGGAATTCTTGGTGGTGATCTATCCGCGTATTTAGTTAATGCCATGGACGGAGATTATTATAATACTTTCGATCCACGTTTATTTGCAATAACCGATTCGTTATCGGGTGGTGTTTTTCGTGGAACGGTGAATGGAAAAGGCACACCGAACAAAGCTTATAACACATTAACAGCCAACTCTTTCTTTGCTCAAAAGACGTCACCGATTATGATCATGACGTATTCTGAAGTCAAATTTATTGAAGCCGAAGCAGCTCTGCGTGCCGGTAATAAAAGTGAAGCATACCAGGCATATATGGCAGGAATAAAAGCTAATATGGATAAACTGGGTATCGATTCTCAAGCCGAGAATAAATACCTGAACAGTTCTAATGTTGCTGTGGGGGCCAATAATCTGACAATCAGTCTGGTTTTCAAAGAGAAACTGGTCGCTCTGTTCCTGCAACCGGAATCATGGGTTGATGCCCGACGTTCCAATTATGGATACAAGGATATGACGGTTCCTTATAATCAAAATCCGGATTTGAATGGAAAATACATCCGCCGCATTCTTTATCCGAATTCTGAACTTTCCAGAAACAGCGGCAATGTTCCAACCGTTACACTTGGACAGCATTTATGGTGGGATCAGAAATAATAGATTAATGTCTTAATTTTCTGATGTTTTTTAACATATTCGAAATGAATAAAAAGGCTCTTCAAATCTGGAGAGCCTTTTTATTTCCCTATCAATTTTACAGCTTTAAATAACCTGAGTTCGAGATAAAATCTTCTTTTTAACCCGAATTATTCACGTAGCCAATATGAAGTGATACATATCATATTGTAAATAAAGTAACTTATAAAAAATAAACCGATCCTCGATTTTGAGGACGTTAAAAAAAGTTGTGAAATTTGGCCGTGCTCTGTGTTGAATTTAAAAATGATTGATCAACATACCCATGTACGTTTCATGCACATTTTTAATCCCGAAGCTTTCGGGACACGACAAAATTTCTTGGTGAATAATCCGGGTTTAAACAGTGTCTTGGAATGAATATTTTACTTCGAAAATTTCTCACTCCGGTCGAAATGACGCGAATGGTCGAAGAGGATGTCGATGTTAAAAAAATATCAATCAAAGGCGTTATCTCGAGCGCGTTTTTTGGGTGAGAGATCTTCCAAATGTGGAGATGAAACAAAATAAGTCTATAATTATATAGAATTTACGTTAAGTATATTCCTTATTTTAAAAATTGGTATTCATGAAAAAAATGACTTTAAAAGCTCTCAGATTACAAATCATAAGAAAATTTCAAAAAGTTGATGGGCAATTTGCACTAGCCTTTTGTGATGTATCGAATCCTTCAAATCAAATTCTGATCAATGAAAAAGTGACTTTTCATGCGGCGAGTACAATGAAAACACCGGTCATGATCGAGGTTTTTAAACAGGCCTTTGAAGGTAAATTTCAGCTTGATGATAACATAACTGTTAAGAATACCTTCACAAGTATCGCTGATGGAAGCAAGTATTCACTGGATATCGGCCGGGATGGAGACGATACGTTATATCA
>DATFMK010000058.1:0-6778 GCA_035267005.1 Balneolales bacterium | reverse complement strand
TGATGGTCTTATTGACTGTGATATCGTATTTGAGCCTAATGAATCTCCTGAGGTACCTCAAAAAGTTGAGCTACGAGTGAAGTTCGCCCGTACTTTTCTTACAGCGAGTGAAGCGGCGGAAACATATGAACAGGCTATTAGCAAGGCTGTAGATAATATTCGAAGGCAGCTCATAAAATATAAAGAGCAACATTTTCAGAAAACGTATTAATTCTTAACTCAATTTTTTTTAGAAACGGACATGCCATTTAATTCGCAACCCCCCATACCCAAAAAGGATAAAATAACTGTTGAATTCCTTGTAGATCAACTCGAAAAAAAAATCAATGTGGATCTGAAGGCATGTAATCCAACCGTTTCCTGCAAGGAAAGAAATGTGACCGAGGCGGAACTTCACCGCCCCGGTCTTGCTTTATCGGGTTTTGTTGAATTATTCACATACAAACGGATCCAGATCATAGGGAATACGGAAAAACACTATTTAAATTCTCTGGATCCTGAGGGACAAAAAAAGGCCTTTCGAAATCTTATTCAGTTTGATGTTCCGGTCATCTTTTTATCTGACAGCAATGTTTTATCAGATGAACTCATTGAAATGGCCACCGAAGTTAATATTCCGATTTTCCAATCCAAATTGAATACGACACGATTCATGTTACTACTGAGGGATTTTCTGGAGGATCAGTTTGCCCTGCAGACAATCGTACATGGATCTATGGTGGATGTTTATGGAATCGGTATCCTGATCACGGGTAAATCAGGAATTGGTAAAAGCGAAGTAGCTCTCGATTTAATAGAAAGAGGACATCGTTTAGTGGGTGACGATATCGTTATCTTAACTAAAAAGAATAACATTTTAATGGCTTCAGCTACCGAAATGAATAAACATTTCATGGAAATCAGAGGTCTTGGCATTATAGATGTTATTTCCATGTTTGGTATTCGTGCCATCCGTTATCAAAAACGCCTGGAAGTCATTGTCGAACTGTGTTTATGGGAAGAATCAGATGATGTCGACCGTACCGGTTTAGACCGTAAGAGCGTCTCGACATTAGGTATTGAGATACCCTATATAAGATTACCCATCACTCCAGGCAAGAATATCACGGTTATTTCTGAAGTAATTGCTATGAATCATCTACTCTCCCATTATGGTTATGATGCGGCCAGAGCATTTCAGGAAAAAATCCAAAAACAAATCGCAAAAAATAAATCCGAAGCAAAAAGTATACAACGAGCTATTGAATATTTCGAGGGAGATGTAGAATAATCACCACTTTTTTATACGAATTTTAAATCATCAATTTGAATCACAATTTGAATTAAGTATCTTAATGTGAGTTTTTTAGGAAGATCTAATGAACTTTCATGATACCCAATGGCTTCGAATAATTATTACTACTTAGACGACGACGAGTGCAAATTCGTACCTGTTGAATACAGTACGGCTGAGAAGATTATATTCAATGCTTCCCTATGGTTAATTTGCGGAGTTATTTTTGCCGGTGTAGTTATTATCGGTTTATCAAAAGTTGCAGGAACACCTTCTGAAATAGCCCTGCAAGCAGAAAACCACGCACTCTATAAACGACTCAATAAGACTAAAGCTTCTATCAAACTGATGAATCATCAGTTAAATCAGTTGGCCGATACAGATAATAATCTCTATCGTAGTATCTTGGGTATGCATCCCCTTTCTAAAGGCGAACTTGAAGCGGGCGTTGGTGGTGCCGATATCTATTCTAAGTACGATATTTATAGTCAAAAAACATCGAATCTTTTGAAATGGACGGCAAGTAATATTGCAAGTATCCAACGGAAGATTAATGTGCAAAAAGTTAGTTTTAAGGAAATCAAAGCCTATTATAATCATAACAAGAAACGGCTCGCACATATGCCGGTTATACGTCCGGTCAAGGGTATCATATTAAGTGGATTTGGCATGCGTTATCATCCTATCTACCATTTTAAACGCATGCACTACGGGGTAGATTTCCGGGCTAGCGTAGGAACTCCTATATATGCTACCGGCGATGGAACTATTACGTATGCCAAGCGCATGGGTACCTATGGTAATTTAATCGAGATTAACCATGGATTTGGTTTTCAAACACGTTATGCCCACCTTTCCGCTTTTGCAAAAGGCATACATCCCGGAGTAAAAGTAAAAAGAGGCCAACTCATCGGATATACCGGAGCCACAGGAGTGGTAACGGGTCCCCATCTCCATTATGAAATCAGAATACACGGAAAACCTGTCAATCCCATTTATTATTTCTTCGGCGATTTGACTCCTCAACAGTATAACGAATTCAAGAAAATTGCTTCAGAAAACACGAAAGCAATGGATTAAACACGTGATCCAATTACGGTGTTTGAATTTAATTTATCGTGAGTTTGAGGTGAGATACTTTGTTACATCCCCCCGATTCTTGTTGAATAATCCGGTTGATAAATTATATTGAATTCTGGTTTTATTTACGAGTAATAATATTATTGAGCGTTATGCCTTAATTAACGTGAGGTTTGGATAAGAATGGAATGAGATCCTCAAAGAAATGAAACGTTGCGGATCTTGGAATATAATAAGGCACATTTCATAGAGACCTGTCAGTCCCGAAAGCTTTCGCGGACTGACAGGTCTTTTCCTTATCTTTAATTCAAATTTTAAGGTCTAAATCACTTATAATTTGCAGAATCCGCATTTTGGACGATTTAGTATAAAGTTTGAGAGATCTAATCCAACATCTTAAACGAACCTCACGTTAATTAAACACTCGTTATGACACCATTGACATGCGATATTATCGTCATTTCGAACAAAGTGAGAAATCTTCAAGGTATAATATTTGTATCAAAACGTTGTTTTTAGAAGTGTTTCCATTCTAACTCACTTTTAGAATGGAAGAAATAAGAATTTGATCTTTTTGTTTCATTCACCAGAACAATAAAGTCCCATCATGTAAACCCATTATAGCAACAAGCTTACAGATGGAACTAACCCAAACACGAAATTAATATATAAACTGTCAGACAAATAATCGAATCATAATTCGACTTGTATACCTAACTCAACAACCTGCTTGGTCGGGATGTTAAAGAAGGATATCGACTGAGCAGCATTACGCGACATAAAAGCAAAAAGTTCATCTCGCCATTTAGCCATCGTAGGTTGACCTTCTTTTACACCGGCTTCTTTATCCGCACGAGGTATCAGCGTCTCGTGTCCGACATAGTAAGTCACTTTATCCAAATCGACTTTCAGATCATATAATTCAGCCATTTTCAATAACTTAGGTACATCCGGTGAATCCATATATCCCAAATGAGCAACAAGCCGGTATATTCCTTTATTCAATTCATCAACTTTTACTCTGTCTTTATGGGCCACGTGTGGAATTTCTTGGATGACAACCGACATCAATATGACTTGCTCGTGCAACACCTGATTGTGTTTTAGGTGATGCAAAAGCATCGGCGGTGTACCGGTTGGGTTGGTCGACATGAATACTCCCGTTCCGGGAACACGCAATGGGGGTTCTTTAGAGAGTTTATCCAATAAGAAATTCAGACTCTTTGTAAGGCTTCTGATTCGGTTACCTAAAATAGTTCTCCCCCGTTTCCAGGTCGCCATAATAACATAAACCGATCCGCCAATCAACAATGGGAACCAACCGCCCTCAGGTATCTTTAACATATTGGCTCCGAAAAATGAGAGATCCACAATCAAAAATCCGATCGTGACCAACACGGACATAAGCAAAGGCCAATTCCATTTCTCGCGGGTAACGATAAAGGCCAGTGTCGTGGTAATTACCATAGTTGTAGTAACCGAGACTCCATAAGCCGCAGCTAAATTGCTGGATGATCGGAATCCTAATACTAATCCAATAGCCGCTAACATTAACACCCAGTTGATACTTGGAATATAAATCTGACCGATTTCTTCGCTTGAAGTTTGAATAATACGTAATCTCGGAAACTGCCCAAGTAAAACGGCTTGCCTCGTAAGCGAAAAAGCACCGGAAATAACCGCCTGTGATGCAATCACCGTGGCCATTGTGGATAATATGACCAACGGATAAAGGGCCCAGGATGGCGCCAGGTGATAAAAGGGCTGAGAGATTAAACTCGGATTCTGCAATAATAAAGCACCCTGACCAAAATAATTCAATAACAGTGAAGGTAATACAAAAGTAAACCATGCTAATCGTATGGGCTTCTTACCAAAATGCCCCATATCTGCGTACAACGTTTCACCACCGGTTACAACAAGAAAGACGGCACCAAGTACCGCAATACTGTCAAATCCATTCCTGAAAAAGAAATCTATCGCGTAATACGGAATGACCGCTTTCAAGACCTCTGGGTGATGAATAATTCCGTTTATACCCAAAATCGCAAGTACAGAAAACCATACCAGCATAACCGGACCGAATATAGATCCAATTCCTGCCGTTCCTTTTTTCTGAAACAGAAACAGCAATACCAGGATTACAATGGTTATAGGTATGACATATGGATCGAACACCGGTGTGGCCACCTTTAATCCTTCTATAGCACTAAGTACAGAAATTGCCGGGGTAATCATTCCGTCACCATAAAGCAGAGAGGCACCGAAAACCCCCAGGAATATTAATAACCATCGATTTCGCTTTTTCGAATCATTCCAGGGATCCAGTTGAGCCATAAGGGCAAATATACCGCCCTCCCCTCTATTATCAGCCCTCATCACATATGTCAAATATTTGATGGAAATCACAATGATGAGCGCCCAGAATATCAGAGATAATATTCCTATGATATTAGCGGGAGTCGGATGCATCGGATCTTCCCCTCTGAAGCACTCATGAATGGCATATAAGGGACTCGTCCCGATATCGCCATATACGACTCCTAAAGCTGTTAAACTGATCAGAAACAATTTACTGCCTTTGGGATTCCGGTGTGGAGCCCCAATAGCATCTTCAGGTCCTCCAGGTTGTTCGGAAATGACTTGTTCTTTTGGAGTATCAGCCATGAATTATAAATTAATTAAGACAATTGAGTACAATTACTTCGCTTTATAACTTTAAAACCCTTATAAATTGTCCCACATTGCCAAATATGTATCAAAAATTTTTTTTAATGGTTACACCGATAGTTCAGTACAAGCAAATATTAAAGTTGAATTATAAACAAACCGGCTAAAAGGTAAGAGAAGATTTATAAAAAAAGAAACAATTTGTTCATTTACATAACATCGGTTTTTGTTTAAAATGCTGCTTGTACATATGATTCTATCATTTATAAATATATTCTGAACCATCAATAATCAACACCGACATTTGATCTGTTTTATTTAACTTCCTTAAACCAAATGTGTTATATGTTACAAAACGAATAAGGTTTGAATAATTCCATTCACTGAAATTTCTTAGTATTGGAATCATCCAATTTTAGCCTCTATTTTTAGAAGCCTATGCAAAACCTTCTTCTATCAAATATTTAAAAAGAAGCTTCATTTCTAAATCTCTGTTCAATCAAATCGCTCCCCCTGACACTTTTACGCACCCATTCCAACACCAATTCTTCTTTTTCTTTTTCGTTTAAATGCCAGTTAATTTCTGTTTTTCGTAACCTCGATATCACCTCATAAAGCGTTACTGCAACACTGACCGATATATTGAAACTTTCGCTAAAGCCATACATTGGAATTTTTACAAACTCATCCGCTTCTCTCAGAACCTCTTCTGTTAATCCTTTCTTTTCCGCACCAAAAAACAAAGCTGTCTTCTGATCAATCGGCAAATCAGATAAATTGTAATCATGCTCATGGGGAGTTGTGGCTACAACACGGTATCCCTTCTCCCGTAAAAACTTCATACACCGTTGTGAATTATTGCTATTTAATGTGTTATGATGCTGTAAAGTCAGCCATTTATGAGCACCAATCGTTACGCCATTATTCACCTCAAATTCATTATAATTTTCAATGATATGAACATCCTGAACTCCAAAACCATCACAACTTCGTAGTACGGCACTTGCATTATGTGGTTGATAGATATCCTCCAAAACTACCGTTATATACCTTGTACGATTATCAAGAATCCTTTGGAATAGTTCTATTTTATCTTCTGTTAAGAAACCGGTTAAATATTCAAGTAATGATTTTTCTTCAGATTTATTCATATTTATATACTATCCAACAAATTATGCTATATTATTTATATAATTGAGTTTTATCCAATTATTAATAGCCATTTAAGTAGACTTTGCAAAACCAGGGCTTTTGTTCAAGATCAAAGCTTGAGAGATTTCGGAACCGCTACATATTAGCCATATGTGCGGATTTTGAAGTCGCGAGAATGCCGGTATTGAGTAAAAGAACGGTTTTGCGTAGTCTTCTTAAAGCTATTTGAAAAATAAATATTGACAGCGATACTAATTTATCCTTAAATATTTAATATAAGTAGTAGAAATTTTATTCATCTGTGGAGGATTTATGCTCATATCAGAAATTTTGAAAGAAAAAGGTAATAATGTTTATACAATAAGTCCTGATAAAACCGTATATGAAGCCATATCGGAATTAACGGATAAAAACGTGGGTGCTTTAGTTGTGCAGAACGGGGAAAACGATGTCGTTGGCATGTTCTAAGAACGCGATTATACATCTAAAGTAATATTAAAAGGACGTCATTCTCAAGACACCAAAGTTAGAGATGTCATGTCACCTAAAGTTCAATTTGTTACTCCGGAACAGTCTATTGAAGAATGTATGGCACTGATGACA
>DATFMK010000057.1:0-4411 GCA_035267005.1 Balneolales bacterium | reverse complement strand
TTACCACCCCTTGCAACCGCCCCGGATAATCCATCGCTTCTGTTAGCGAAACCAATAGCAGAGGAACCGTATGCGGGAAATCTGCTCGTACGGATCTGTGGGGGAGCGGGGAGGCAACGAACCGCTCTACCCGGAAGTCCGTTTATGACGATTGTCGTAATCATAGGATAATGTGTATTTTGCATTCCCAGAAACCAGCCATTAAAGACCTATAAAGCCAGGGTAACCGGTGCGGCAAAAATTCGAATGAAGAAGGAGGATCGGGCATAATGTTCCACCTCCGGACTGGCAGGCACGATCCAAAAGCTGATATCCGCGATCACATTGTGCAAGATTATTAATGTGAAGCTTCCGGCAATGGCCGTTGGTGGTAGATGGTTATCGGCAACCAACAACCTGCTACGAACAACTGACCCAAACACACTAACACTCTCCACAAATAAACGGAATTTTATGTTCCATCACCTGAACGTTCAGCTTGGAGATGTTTTTACTATAAACCTCACCATCGGCATGAACCATTACCGGATGCGAAATTTCTATTTGGATTTTTTTTGCTTTAAACCGCATTACGGGTCGTAAAGGCGGATAATCCGGCTTTTTAATTTTTAACAGATAATAGGGTAAAAGCCAGCGTTTTATCGCATCCACGACCACGACATCGAGCAGTCCGTCGCTGATATTGGCATCCGGAGCAATCCAGAATGTTCCGCCCTCCACTTTTCCATTGGCTATCGTGACCATTAGCAGTTTTTTCTCGATACGCTGATCATCGATCTGTAATTGAAAAAACGGTGAGCGATACCGGAACATAGCTTTTAAAGCGGCCCAGACATAGAGCAATTCGCCTCTCAGCCATTTACATTTACTGGCATAATAATTCGTGAGGCCATCAAAACCGATTCCCAGTGTATTGATAAACGGATCCTCCTGAATATAGCCGATATCCACATTTTTGAGCTTGCCCTCTTTCAACAGTAAAAGTGCTTTCCTGATGTCTTTTGGAATTCCAAGCGATTTAACAAAATCATTCCCACTGCCGGTTGGTACAACACCAAGAATTACTTTATCCCTGCCAACACCTTGCACGATTTCCCGTATTGTTCCATCACCACCGCAGGCTACTATAACATCAAAAGAAATGGCGGCTTTTGCCGCCATTATTCGTAAATCTCCTACCTTATCCGCAATCCAGAGTTCCGAAGCATTATTCTGTTCCTCAATGAAATCCTTTAATAACTGAATATGACGCGAGCTCCGTCGTCTATCAGCAGACGGATTGAAAATGAAACAGAATCGACGTCCGGAATCAGCTCTCATATTTTTCTAAATAGGCAGCCAGTGCATTTTCTACAGTCAGAATGTCATCCACAGCAACTTTCTCATCTTTCTGATGATAGGGATATATCGCAGGTTCCAGCGCAATACTCGGTACCGGATCGAACGGATCTTTATTGAAGAACAACCCATATGTCAAATAATCATTGGTGTTATTCGACATACGAAATCCCGGTTCAATGGAGGTCAGTTGCTTAATGACATCATTCGTGGCTTGTTCGAGTGCAAGAGATGGTTTTTCCTCATTAATTTCCCAGTGCCTGGAATACAATGCCACTCCTTTTTTCCCTTTAAACAAGGGAGACGCATCGACGGTAATAATAACACCCGGTTTAATATTCTGCTCCATTATGTAACGGGATAGATTTTCAGCACCCATACTGTGAAACAAGCCCTTTCCATCATCTTTTAATAATTCAGGATGATGCTGAATGCCATAGCTCTCCTCCATTTCGGAAAATAATAAATAAATGGTCGGGAAATTTCGCTGAGCACTCTGTTCCATCAGACTGAGCAGAATCCCGACACCAACCGAATCGTCCAATAACCCTTCGAGATAACCATCTTTTTCGTTTACGGGAAGTTTTTGCGGATAATCTTTTCCATAATGATTGATTTTATCAAGATGCGCTGTTAATGCCACCGGCTTACCTTTTGATTTCCCGGGAATCTTAACCAATAAATTATTTTTAGGAATTTTTTCCACAGTCACCCCATCCACACGTTCCGCCTGTTCCAGTATATAAGGATGCAACCGCTCCTCGTAAGAACTGAATGATGGGATACCCGCACAATTTTTTATATGTTCTATCGCACGAGTCTGTGAATTCATAATCTAAATACTCCTTTCATTTTATTCTATTGTCTTTATTAAAGATAACATTGCCTTTCAATAAGGTAAACATTGGAATTCGGAACAATAGGAAAATATGGTTATCCGAATAATAGATAATTTTCGCTTATTAACTCCTCATAAATCCAGATTGTACTCATTTTTTATCTTTTTTTAGTTTTATTCCAATGTTTGTTATGATAAAAAGGTATGGGCTTATATCATTCCATTATTACCACATTTTATATAAATCGGGATATTATCGTTATATCTGTTATTTTCACTATACAGAAGGCTTTGCGAAACCAGGAATTTTGTTCAATATCAAAGCCTGAGCGACTTCGGAACCGCGAAAATGCAGAGATTGAGCAAAAGAACGGTTTTGCATAGGCTTCTATACAGGTTAATCGTAACAGTGTAGCATATTAATAATGGAACTGAGTTTTTGGAGAAGTAAGTGGAAAAAGGGACAAACCGGATTCCATTCCCCCATTGTTAACCCAAATTTGAAAAAATTCTGGCCGGAATTTTCGGTAAAAAATAAAGGAACGGTATTAGTCCCACTTTGTGGAAAAAGTCTGGACATGCTATGGCTCAGAGATATGGGGTATAAAATCATCGGGGTGGAAATCTCCGAAATAGCCTGCCATGATTTTTTTGAGGAGAATAAGCTTTCTTACCAAAAAAGATCCTTCGCCTCATTCTCTATTTTTGAAGGAAATAACATTTCGATATGGCAGGGAGATTTTTTTAAATTGGTGTCAAGTTACATTCCGAAATTGGTGGGAATTTACGATCGGGCGGCTTTAGTTGCCCTTCCGGAACCCAAAAGATTGCAGTATTCAAAAAAAATTTTGGCGTTATCTTCTGATTTTACTCATATATTTTTACATACTTTTGAATACCCGGATAACGAAATGAAGGGACCTCCTTTCTCAGTTTCAGAGAAAGAAATTCATGTTTTATATGGGAAAAATTTTCAGATTGAACGCCTAAAATCGGTTGATATACTGTCAAATAACGAAAAATTCCAAAAACGCGGACTTTCAGAATTAATGGAAAAAATATACCACTTACATGCTGAATAATTGTATATTTGGGGTGAATAACGAAACTTTAATAAAATTTTATGAATAGTTGTAAAACGGGGCTTTTTTTTTTGTGAGTTGCATATCTTATACCCGCCGTGTATTTTCGTTACTCGAATCTAGTGCAATATTCAATACCTACAAATTTTTAGCTAATTAAATTATGGATATTCAAAAGCGGAACAACATAATCAGTGCTGTTTTAATTATTGTCATCATCGGTTTGGGATATTGGCTGTATCGTTCTATAGTAGATCCTTATCAAAAGGTATTGAGAAGTAAGGCCATGACTAAAGAAGTTCACACTCGTATGTCAAACATTAGGAGTGTGCTTATTAAGTACAAAAATCGTAAGCAGAACTTCCCCCCAAGCCTGGACAGTTTGGTTGTATTTCTAAAAACCGATTCTGTCATTAAAGCACAAGGTGCTTCCTTGTTTAAAAAAACGATTGGGCATTATAATCCGGATTCGCTCATTTACTCACCGCGACCTCCACATCATGAATTTTATTATGCCCGAAACGATACCAGTAATCCTCAACTTTATCTACTGAGAGATCCTGATGATTCTACTAATACCATCGGATCCTTGACACAAACGACGTTATTAAACGCTGCAAGTTGGGAATAATCATACATGACGGGTTCAGGCCCAAATCTTGGTATCTGTTTTTCGGATAAGCAACTTTATTTTGCTATCAATGATATTGAAACACCCGGTCGCTTAAAGCGTATTGGGTGTTTTGATTTTAATTTCAATGTGGCCAGAGCGGTTCGTACACAACAGCCGGATACATTCGATGGGATTTATGATTTATTGGGTCGCTTGAAGGATGAATATGAGTTCCAGCAAATGCGAATTCTCACAATCCCCGATACCGAATGCTGGACCACTTTACCCAAGTTAGTCTATGATAAATCGGATGAGCGGGAAGCCTATCTGAAAATCCTGATGAATGGGGTAAATCGTCAGGTTTTGGAACCCTCATGGTTTGAACTAAGCAATCAGGATTACAAATTTCTGGTCGTTCGCAATAAAAAAACCCTGGCCGGCTATCAGCGTCTGACAGAATACGCACCTTCAGCTGATTTCTGCAGTGATTTTGAAGTAGGATCCCGGTGGGTGACACACAGCGACGCCCGGGGTTCTTTT
>DATFMK010000056.1:0-2396 GCA_035267005.1 Balneolales bacterium | reverse complement strand
ATTACAATGAGCGGCACTGATGAGCTACTCCCCTTTATCGATAATGGCGGCCGACGTTCTTATATCGGAAGACGCCGATATAAGAATTTGTTTCGAATTCGGGAGAGGAGGAGGTCCAATAGAGAACGCCGAATCGATGATGACCGAAGAAAAGTTCTAAATAAGAGACAGATCAATGGACCGGAACGACGGGGCTATTTCAATGATTGAATACCATTAATTCCCGCTCATTGTTAATTGCGCAAACGCAATGGAGGTTTAGATGTGAAAAGCGTGAGGACATTAGATGAAGCTCTGAATTGGGTAAAAGAGAGGTTGCGTGATGTCGGCGCCTAACAATATATCGAAAGGAATGAATGACGGTACGCTGGCAACGCTATATTTCCAATGCCCTCATGCGGTTTTCTCCCCGATCAGCGTGCGATCGCCCATCCCGCTAGCTTTATCGTTACATCTGCAAATCATATCACAAAGATTTACGAAAATTGTTTCACTGCTATTTATTTGAGCATTTGACATCACCAAAAATTTTGTAACATCTCAATCAGTGATGGTAGTATATAGAATCACATCAGTAACTTGTAGTCATCAAATTAACGTTGGATGAGGATTGGTAGGTAAAAAAAAGCAAAATAATATCATCCGGGTTTTAATGCATGTTCTCGAATCAGCTCAGACAGATCCGGAATAAAACCGGTTTTCTCGATTCGATCTTTGAGATATTGCCAAAAAGATAGTCCCAATTTGCGACATGTTTTTTTGAGGCTTGTGAATGTATCACGGCATCGACGTCCTTGTTCACTACGAGTAGAGCCGCTGATCTTACGCTTTTTGACATACTCGCGGATAGCATTTTCAGCACCATTGTTGTGCAAAGGAATATCGGGACGGTCCAAAACTAGCAGCAACTCAGATTTGTTTTTGTAGATTCGCTTCAGGACAGTGTTTAATGTGGCGCTAGAGGTCCTGCTGGAAAAGATTTCGTCAAACATGCCCTGCAGACGCTTTTTTTCTTTTAGCTTGGGGTTTTGCTTGTACTTTTTTAACCCCTCATATAGCCGCCATACTTGATCTTTTACTGTATTCAGATCTTTTTCAGCTTGATCGCTAAACGGAATAATTTTATCGATCGCTCTGTTGGCATGAATCCAACACAGCCCATGCAAAAGCACATTAAACTGACCGGCATCATCGCTGATGATAACCAAGTGTTTTGAAATACCATGTTCAATTATACTACCTATCAGCACAGCTTCTGTGGCTATCTGTATGTGCCGATTTTTTACAATACCATTGTCGGCTAAAAAATCATTCCACTGGCAGTCATTGGCAAAAATCATTCCCAGCTTTGCGATCATTGGTTTAAGTGACTTTTGAGGCAGTTTATAGGATTGCATGTAGCCGATGGCATCTATGTTGATGCAATAATCTGAATGTCCGGCACGCATGAGTTTTAAAAAATTGATACGACTTTTGCTTTCGGTGCTTTCAAACCAGGAAAATAATTCATTTCCAATGTGGGTGCAATAACCGTTTTTGCCTTTATGCCGGGCACCGGTATCATCGACATTGATGTAGCTGGATACTTGAAGGCCAACGGCTAAAATATGATCTTTTTCCTGGTGAAAACGCTCTTTGTTCTCAATCAAAAAATTGTTGAGCTGGCCAGTAGAAATATCAATATCAAACTCCTTGAGCTGCTCGAGCAATAGTGGCTGAGTAACGTGACATTGGTAATATTGATAGAGAATAAATCTTATCAGCGTTGGTCCAAAATGCTTTCCGTTTAAATACGTCGGTAGTTCACCACTAACATAACCGCCGTTAGGTGTTTGATAAACCTTGAGACGAAAGCGCGTATTGTAGGGTTCAATTATGATGTCTTGTACAACAAAATCCTTGTAGTATCTGAATTCAGAGCCAGCCGGTATCTTTTTGGGCTCAATGGGTTTTGTCTTATGGATTTTCAATTCGGCTGTCTTGGATCTTTTTTTGGAGCCAGGGCGCTTTCGACTGGAAGATCTTGATTTGCGCTTTTTCTTTTTTTCTAAGCTGCTGGGCTTTATATCCGGCTTGGGAGGTTGATTCTTAAGCCGGGCAATTTCGTCTTTGAGCTGCTGGATTTGTTCTGTTTGTTTCTGAATAATGATGCCTTGATGTTCTATAAATGCAAGTAGCTGTACAACAAACGGCGACTTTTCTTTTTCAGGAATTGTTGGAGGCTTTAAAGTTCCTTTCATACATTATGTGCATAGCACAACGTAATAGGTTTGTCCAGCGTTTTTATTATTTGTACCATAATTTATTGAGAAATTACAGATTTCACAAATTTGCAAATTTATTGAGGACATAATAATCTTGGTATCTGCGCAACTTTTCTTATCTGATTGAGATAC
>DATFMK010000055.1:0-3535 GCA_035267005.1 Balneolales bacterium | reverse complement strand
TACTCCATTCCATCAATATTTAAGAACAAAAGAGGTTTATGAATAAAAGTTTTGAATTTCATAAAAATAAGTCCGATAGCCGGGATAAAATTAATGAAGCCATCGAAAAGGCCTGTAATTTAATGGAAAATATTTACGATTCCGGGTCTTATCCAAAATTGATTGTGAAACGTTCCTGGTCGAAACACAATCCCATCATAACCGGTGAGTTTGCAAGACCCCGGGCCTATCGCTGGTATTTATCCCGTGAAATTAAGAAATTAATTCAAAAAGGGGCAGAAATAAAAATCATTTCTTCACGTCGGCTTAAGTCTCTTAACGATCCATCTCTACTGGATAATATTGATGAAGATGAATGGGATTTCACCCAAAAAAAATTGTTCCTTTTCCGCGCTGAACGAATCGATTTATCACTAGATCGCCTGGAGCATTATACCGGAACCAATGCAGAAGATTTCCAGCGTTATATTCTATTTACGAATTACGAAATGCATGTTGAGGAATTCAAAAAGAAATTCCCTGATTGTGTAAAACCGGTACATCACGGTGTTCAAATGCCTGCTTATCATCATAAATTGGATGAAAACTCGGGCATAACCCTGGTCAATATCGGAGTCGGACCAGCTAATGCGAAAACTATTACGGATCATGTCGGGGTTTTACGCCCTGATGCCATGGTCATGGTTGGACATTGCGGTGGATTGCGAAATCATCAGGATATCGGAGATTTTGTTCTGGCTTCCGGGTACATGCGAGCGGATTATGTTTTGGATGATGCCATGCCTAAAAATGTACCAATCACTCCTAATTTCCTACTGAATATTCAGCTTCAGCAAGCTCTGGATGCATTTGATTTAAGTTACCGTCTGGGAACGGTTTACTCCACATCCAATCGAAATTGGGAATTTTCAAAAAAACGAACCGTGGATGAAATACATATCAGCCGGAGCATCGCCATTGATATGGAATCATCGACGGTTGCTACTAACGGTTTTCGCTATCGTATTCCTCATGCCACCTTACTTTGCGTCAGTGATAAACCCCTGCACGGTAAACCAAAATTACGGGGACCGGCCCAATCTTTCTATCAGAATTCTAAGGAGAAACATCTGGAAGTGGTTATCAATGCATTAGAAAATGTAAAAAAACGGTATCCCAGTGGCCTGCCGAACGCTAGCATTCGAGCCTTCAACGAACCCTTGATGGGAGGTACGGAATAAATTTTAAAATAATTTTGTAAGGAATTCGATTAGCATTGCTCCTTTTAGATATAACTATGGCTTAAACGAAGCCCATGCTATCATCTAATATGTGGAGGTAATACTGATGAACGATGAAGAATCTTTTGAAGAGCAAGATTATTTAAAAAAACGACGTGTTAAGGATCTTTCCGCCGACGAGCAGCCGCGAGAGAAACTTTTGCGATATGGAGCGGAAAGTCTGTCGAATTCCGAATTATTGGCAATTTTGCTCCGTACCGGCAGCGGAAAGATGAATGTTTTGGATACCTCGAGAGCGTTGATTGATCATTTTGGTGGAATCAGTAATCTCAGTAGGAAAAGCTGGCAGGAATTGAAGGTGATTCCTGGTATAGCTAAAGTAAAAGCGTTAACTCTTGAAGCGGTTTTTGAATTATCCCGGAGGTTGCAGGTTGCTAAAATGGGTGAACGCATAACACTTAAATGTCCTGAAGATGTCAATAATTTTTTCGGGCCAAAGTTACGCGATTTACGAAAGGAGCATTTCATTGTCGCCTTTTTAAACGCTGCCAAAATATTGACCGGTTACAAACGGATCAGCATCGGCGGGGTAACCGCTACGATTGTCGACCCCGCAGAAGTCATGAAGCAAGCTATCATGAACGATGCGCACAGTATTATCGTGTTGCATAATCATCCTTCGGGCAATACGAAGCCATCCCGGGCAGATATTCAACTAACCAAAAGACTAGTAAACAGTGGGAAATTATTGGGGATTTCCGTTGAAGATCATGTTATCGTCGCTGGATATGAATTTACCAGCTTGAGAGCCAACGGACATATGCATCCTGATTGAATTATTTTTTTTATTTTAACGTGAGTTCGAAATAAAATCTTTATAAAAACAGCGTCTGTGAATAAATATGTTACTTTGAAGATTTCTCCCTCCGGTCGAAATGACGCGAATGGGCGAAGATAATATTCATGTTAAAAAAACATCCCTCAAAGGCGCCATCTCGAACCTGTTTTTTGGGTGAGAGATCTTCCAAACGTGGATATGAAACAGAATAAGTCTATGATTATATCGAATTCACATTTTTTTACTCGACTGTTGTGATGCAATTAGTGAAAAACAAATTTTATAAATTAGGACCACGGACCACAGACCACCGACCACAGAAGCTGTAAAAAAACTATAGATCAAATTCAATAGCCTTAAATAATTTGGGTGCTTCGCGCGATTTCGCTTTGCTTACCCACTCTCAATCTCTTGAAAGGATTCGCGACAAGTTCTCCCTTTCACAGATAAATCGGCGACAGGGAGAGAGGCTCTTCAACAAAATTCAAAAATAATTAAAAAATTAAGGTGACTTGTCACTTGCATTGTTATTTTTTTCACAGGCTCCACAGTCCTTCGATCTGACATTGAATTTCAAAATAAAAATCTATTACCAATTTTCTTATGAATGTGGATTCTTCATTTAAATTAATGTGTGATCTAAAATCACATTTCATTAATCATTGATCTTTAAAAGGAATGACCTTAAAAAAATGGGATGTGATTTACGACTCGGGTCCGTTCCGTCGTCAATGGTCTGTGGTCAGTCGTCTTATAAAAATTGCGGTTTTTATGATGAACTAACGTTAAATTATTTTTCTTAACTCGAATTCACGTTATATTTAGCATCAAAAAAGCAAGATTGATGAAGGATTATCTCCAGAAAGTATTAGCAGCAGCACTAAAAAAATTCGATCAGATCGATGAAGTTCCGGAAATTATCATAGAACAACCGAGAATACCGGAACATGGTGATCTGGCAACCAATATCGCCTTACAGCTTCCTAAAATACTTCGACGATCACCCAGAAAGATTGCCGAAGAGCTGGTTACTAACCTCGAATATGATTCAAATAAAATTGAGTCCGTAGAAATTGCCGGACCCGGTTTTATTAATTTTCGTTTTGCAGATCATTGGCTGCACGATCAACTTGCTGACATCAATAAAAATCCTGCAGATTTTGGTAAAACCACCGTCAATGAAAAATTACGTATTCTCATTGAATTCGTTTCTGCAAATCCTACTGGGCCTTTAACCGTAGGACACGGAAGAAACGCGGTTCTCGGTGATACCCTTGCCCGTTTATATGAATGGACTGGTGCCGATGTTGACCGAGAATATTATTTTAATGACGCCGGACGACAGATGCGTGTACTTGGAGAAAGTGTCCGGGCACGTTATCTCGCGTTACTTGGTATTGATGCTCCATTTCCAGAAGGCGGTTATGAAGGCGCCTATATTTCGGATATCGCCAAACATCTCTATGAGCAGCAAGGA
>DATFMK010000054.1:0-3519 GCA_035267005.1 Balneolales bacterium | reverse complement strand
AACGAACCTCACGTTTACTATATTCGAGGATTTCAAAGTCGCGAAAATGCAGAGATTGGGCAAAAGAACGGTTTTGAAAAGCCTTATAGAAGTGGATTTTATAAAAAAGCCGTACTTGATTTTTCAAATACGGCTTTTTGTTACTGATTGAAATAATGAGGGATTGGTATGCTGCGATTTATAAATCCGCGTAAATCGGCGGTCGCTTAAAACGCTTCAGCAGTAGCAAATTGTCGTTCAAACTTTTCCCAGATGTTTTGCAGTCGCTCACTCTGAAGAATGACAGTATCCGTTATGGATTGCATGTTTTCTTCTTTAAACGCTTTGCGATTAGCGATTTCAGCACAGAAATCCATGCTCTTTTCAAGATTTTTCTTGAAGCGTTTCAGGTGTTTTATTTCCTTATCATCTCTTGTACATTCGGAAACAAGATTTTTAAAATAATCAACATACATAACCATTTCTTTGGCAAACATATGAGGACGTTTTGAGGGGACTAATGATTTCCCACGTCCGTATATGTGATCGACCATTTCTTTCAGTGAGTAATTACGGTCGAACCATGCGATACTCGGACTCGGGCAAATAGCCTGCGGTGAACGACTTTCTTTACTGATTCCTAATGCAATTAACGCCCCGTTACCTAAATGCTGACAAAGGCAGGTTTTGGCCAAAACCTTGTTAATCATTTTGGGTTTATTGCTTTCTTTTACATCTTCACGGTTCTGGATCTGATCAATTTTTAATAATTGATATTCCATGGAAGCCGTACAAATGGGTTTTTCAGTGAATTCCGTATTGGACTGTAAAAATCCTTTCGGACATTTCGAGCCTGGTTTTCCTTTCTTAGCTTTTAACCGGGTAAATACTTCCGAGCCGCTTCTCCTTAAATTATTAAAAGGTACACCAAGGGGAGAGGCCCCACTGACATATAAATCCTTTTCTTTGGCATCACTTAATTGCTTACGAGTAGTATCGTCGATACAAGTGGCTTCGGGTACCAATAAAAATGGACTTCCCCAGCCGGTTCGATCCATGTTAAAATCTTCATGAAGCCGCTGAGCCTCTCCGTGATTACCAATTCCGCCCTGAACGGTAATGAGTGGGACATCATTTATGGCAGCTTCCGGATATTCCCATCCCATTTCTTCATAAAAACGTTCAACCAGGGGGGTGAACTGTTTTTTCAGTTGATCTTTCTTCTCTTTAAATTCTTGCAAAATGGTTGGTAACAGATAACCATCGGATGGGAAAGCATGTCCGCCACAATTCAATCCGGATTCGATACGAAACTCGGATATTTCAAGTCCTTTTTTTGCGAGATACTTACCTTGGATTAAAGCTGAGCGAAAATCACTGACTTTTAAAACGATTCTCTTCTTAATTTCACCCGATTTATCACGATAGAAATCACGAAATTGAGTGATATAATTGTACAAATTTGGATTAAATCCCGCAGAAAATATAACACTTGATTCGAGCTTACTGTGAGCAAATCCACGCAATGCCGCATTGGCATCTGTGTATTCAGAACTTAACGGCTGATCATTTTTATCATAAGTGACACGATCAACTTTGGCCATGATGTTCACATCTATCGGGCCAGGCTGCATTTTATTGGCCAGCTCATTTTCCAGATTATCCCGTTCTGGACTTTCATTCATGGAAAGGAGTTTTTGATAAGCTTGTTTAAGTGTATGAAAGTCCGGTAAAAGATCAAAATATTTACTTTTTTCATTATCCTGGAAAAAAGGTTCATTACGAAACTCTTCCATCTTTAAAGTAACGATCTCTTGAACAGTATTTAAATACTCCGTTATACGACGCGCACGTCCGTCTTCAGCAGTTCTCGGTATATTTGAATAAGGCAGTTCAAATTTTTCACAATAATATTTCCTGATTTTTTCTAACAGGAGGTCGTCAACTATGGATATTACTGATGAGATGCCAAATGGAGCCACTCTTATGGGTGTATCAACCGAATGTCCCGTACCCATTACGGGTATGTGAAAGGTATGTGCATATTGCTGCATAAGATGTTTGCTTGCTTTCAGTGTATGGATTTATGATAAAACTTAAAACTACCCTATAGAATAAGCATTGTATTTCAGAGTAACCACTCCTAATTGTAAAAATCATTTCAATATTTATAAATTTTTTCAATAACTGGTAAAATGTTATCGATAATATCATTGAACAGGCATCGGATATACGGCAGGACTCACATTCTCATCATTATCTACGGCTTCCACACCAAAAATGTAATTATCTTTTGATACATTTTTTATGGTGAATTGTGTGACGTTTCCTACATATTTTTTATGCTGCCAATAGGGATAATTAGTATTCCTCCAGACTATTTGATATCCGGCTAAATCGGGTTCTCTGTTTGGATCCCATTTTAAAGTTGTATTATTCGTGAGCTTGGTAATGCTCATTCCAACATTTTGAGGTCGTGCAGGAGCTAGTGTTAATGTAGCTAAAGAAGCCGCATTAACCCTGATTACGTTAGCCGTATAATGATAATCCACAAACTGTGGCAGATCGCCATACTGTACGCTATTTTGTACCCGGACATCTTGGTGCTGATGTCTGAAATCTTCGTGGGGCTCTGTAAAACGTACCGCCGGATATCCTTCGGCTAAGAAGGGCATATGGTCACCTCCTCGTAAATAGCGATCGTTTCTGTAAATGATATTGATATTCATGTCAGGAACGTATTTTTGAGCCGTTTCCCTGATAAGTCGGGCCAATTCCCGGGGAGCCGTGTCGTTTTCACCTCCCGTACGAAGTAACATACGTTCTCTTGGACATAATGTTTTATGAGGAGGAATACCCTGTGCAAAAACACGCACAACATTGCTATCGATTTTACCATTTTTAGCTTTGGGACTTCCGATGATATCGTTCGTTATCATACCAGCAATGTTCCAATTTTTCGATTTAGCTTCTTTGGCAAAATGAGTGGAACCGTAAAGACCCTGTTCTTCGCCAGCAACGGCCATAAATACAATGGTCGCATCAAATTTGTACTTCGACATGACACGGGCCATTTCAAGCATAGCGGCGACTCCTGATCCGTCATCGTCCGCCCCGGGTGCGAAACTGGTATCATTCATAATATTGGTCACTCTTGAATCATAATGACCACTGACGATATACATGCGATTTTTAGATTCAGACTGGGTTCCGGGAAGAACCGCAACGACATCAACAATACGAGTGGGATGAGCAATACGACTTGCCGGTTTCTGAAGATAACCATCATAATAAACGTGCAGGCGGCCGCCTGAAGCTTTGCTATATTCGTCCAATTTCGATTTGATCCACCGCCGTGCCGCACCAATCCCGGTACGATTACTTACGGTATCAGAAGTTGTCTGACGCTGACGAAAACTGACTAATTTTAAAATGTCTTTTTTGATATTTAAAGCAGATATATTTTGCACAATATTCGTAATCTCAGGATTGATTTTTGAAGGTATCGGATTTTTGGGATTTTTGTTCTGATGCGATTTA
>DATFMK010000053.1:0-5001 GCA_035267005.1 Balneolales bacterium | reverse complement strand
CCATAATCCAAATACTAGAATCATGCCCAGTATAATCCAGCAAATAAGTGAAGTTACGAAATCGGGGGAGTGAGGAATCACCCATCCCGTAGAAGTTTCCCAAAGCATGAAGAAAAAAACTGCGGAAAGAACCGTTGTCAGGAAATCATATCGCCAATACATAAAACCAAGCACCAGTCCGATCACAGCACCAAGAATCCATCCCGTATTATAAAAGGGATTAATAGGAATTATGGATAGCAGAGCACTGAAAATAACCGTAACGCCAATAATACTCCATGCACTGGATTTAAATTCATAAGCATAAGAGGCGAGTCCCAGTAGAACAAAGAAGCCCGTTAATAAACCGAAGTAAAGGTTTTTGGAGATAATGGATATGATTGGCATAAACGATTTATCCGACAAGAAAATCTTTCCCGCTTCGGTAGAATGCAGATAGGTATGCGGAAAAAAGAATAATACAATCGTCAATACACCCGATAAAATAAATGCCCAAACGACACTTCGTAAGAAAACGATTCCCATATCTTTATTATGGAAATATCCTCTGCGGGCCAGATTCAAAGTTTCGATCTTGGATGGCAACACATTTCTTACAATAGATTCGGTTGTGCCTGAACCGAAGAACATCGCAAATGCGCCCAGTAGTCCGAAAATTACCGGCACAATGAGGATTTTTAGATAAAAAACAAAAGTCGTAAACTCATGCAAAGACGGAAACGGATTCAGTGCATCCATTAAAATATTCCCGGTGGCCAAAAACCAACCCAGGACACCCATTAAGATAGCGGCTCGTGAGTCGAATAATCGGGCGTCAATTCTGCGTATAAATACAATGGTGAAGATGAGGAAGAGGAGAATATATACTCCAATACCTACCAAATGACCGATTATTTCATCCCAGTTAACAGGTCGTTGATCGGAAGTATTGAATTTCGTATTAAGACCAACTAACCCACCGGATGCCGTCAGGTCTATTTCCGGATGAATTTTTTGTTGATGAATCGTTCCTGTATTAGAAAAACGAACTCTTGCAACAATACCATCGGTCCCCGGTACAGAATATACCGTGTCCACTTTGAAATTAATGTCGTGCCAGGGGGTAAACCGCAAATAAAACCGGGCCATCTTAGCAGTGGTCGTCCGGTCGATAGCAATATTTTGCTTTTGCTGAAGCGAATTTCGAAACTGATCCAGGCTAATTTGCAAGGAATCGGAGGGTGGCTCCTCATTGGTAAGGTTTGAATAGTTATAAAACCTGAAATAAAGGTGACTAATAATGGTGGAGTCGTCGAAATTTCTCAAACCATATTCGTGATTTGAATGTCTTCTAAAATCGGTCTTAAGGGTATCTTTTAAAGCAAATTCCAGTGCTCTGCGATTGACCAGTTTCTTTGGATGCTTTTTCTCTTTAGGTTGATTAAATTCCCAAATATTTCCATCCAGGGTTACTTTTAAATTATATAGAGTTCCTTCAGGTGACAGATTCAGATTTTTACTATTATTATCTGAATTGGTCATGATGTGTAAATTGGAATCGTTTAGATATTTTTTATTATACCAGTCGATTTGCCAGTAATAGGCGGGTAATTTAGCTAATCCATTATGTTTCAGTAATTTTGTTACCGCAGGTCTGCCAAATGTTGAGTTTAGTGAATCGATTAATCCATCATCCTGTTTTAACTGAGCTTTGGATATCAATGAAGCCACGTTGTAGCCATTAATATGAAGATAGCGTCTTGTTTTATGAACGATTTGCTCTGATTTAAGTGGTAATTTTATAGCACTCTGCGGATTTTGTTCCGGATACCCCCAAAAGAAAAGAAGGGCTCCTACAATCCCTATAAGTAATAATATTTTATCATTATTCTTTAACATCCAATATGAATCTCAACTTTATAATCTAAAATACGGTGAAAACACCAACCCAGATGATTCCAAAAATAATATGTAATTATAAGTTAGACATCTCGACTCGTCATTTTGTTTCAAAAAAAATATTTTTAAAGCCGAAAGTAGCTATCCTCATTATTAACAGGTGATGAATTACCTTAATTTATTCAAATTTCGGAACTTATTTATCAACAATGTAACCCTTTTTAATATTTGACGTAATATTTCTTAGTAATGTTTCATAACTCATTAAAAAATAGCTATGAGCTTTTTTGGTAATCTTTTGTGGATCTTTTTAGGTGGTGGAATCTTCATATTTCTGGAATACTTTATTGGTGGCCTGTTACTTTGCCTGACCATCGTTGGAATTCCTTTTGGGGTACAGTGCATTAAGCTATCGATATTGGGATTTGCTCCCTTTGGCGTTAAAATTGTGGATTATGGACGTGGTTCTGGTTTATTAGCATTGGTTATGAATATCATCTGGCTATTTGTGGGAGGATTTTGGATTGCGCTTACTCATCTGGTTCTTGCCTTTGTTTTAGCTATTACAATCATCGGTCTCCCGTTCGCTAAGCAGCATCTGAAATTTGCCAGTCTGGCGTTGACACCATTTGGTAAAGAATTACGGCGTTAAACGTTACGCCGCCTGATAAGGCGATATCTGCCGGGATCGGTATAGAGAAGTCCTATAAGAACGAGTAAAATTACAGCGGGATATAGAGCCCCATTTATTCCTGTATTGGTGAAATCTCGTATTAAGGCGATAAACAGAACCGGTATCAGAAGAAATATGGCAAAGCGATGAAAGTAACCTATAAAGAGTAATATTCCTCCAATAATGAGGAAAAGGGAAGCTAAAAACCCCCACCATGCGGGGGAAAAATAAATTCCAAGATAATTCAGGCTGTAACCAAGTAATTTCCACGCTTCGGGGCCTTTCAAAAGATGTGGCAAACCATGGAACGTGACAAAAGATAATCCCAAACCCGATCTGATAATCAAAATACCAACATCGATGTTTAGAAAATCCGATTTCATTTTAAACGACGTGTTTTATTACGGATTTAATTGATGATTTAGCTATAACGACGTATAGAGCGCCAGCGATCCAAACTGTATTTCCCCGGGCCAGCAATCAGAAGACCGAAGATGACGATGCCGATCTCGATGGGATATGTATAAAGCTGAGCCCCGCTATGCACCATCGATACGGAGGCGACCAGCATATTGAGTGTTAAAAAGAACGTGGCGGGACGGAAAAATAATCCGAGGAAAATCAGGATGCCGGCCAAAAATTCTGTACAAGCTGAAGCGAATCCCCAGAATACAGGATAAAAATGAATACCAAACAGGTGCATATTTTGACCAAGGGCTGTCCATGTATCGGGTCCGCCAAGGAGCTTTGTCCAGCCATGGAAAAAGAAGAAGAAGAAACCGAGACCTAAACGAATAATTAATATTCCAATATTTTGAGATCTTGAGGATACGCCGCTTTCCATAGAATTGACATTAACATATTAAGGTGATAAGTGAGGGCTTTGCAAAAGCGTTCTTTTGCTCAATATGCTTCGGTTTCGAAGTCGCCAAGGCCTTGAGATCGAACAAAATTCCTGGTTTTGCATAGCCTTCTAAAAGTTAGATCATTTTTAATGAAATGAATTTTCGCATCAATCGCTATAGGTAATTCTATAAATTCTGCCTGCATAATCATCAGAGATTAATAGCGAACCATCAGGTAGTTGTAATAAAGCTACCGGCCGGCCCATAACGGCTCCGCCGGGTTGTAACCAGCCCTTGGCAAATGGTTTATAAGAAGTCGCCTCAGAACCATTCAGTTTGACCATTGTAACGCGATATCCAATTTTTTCACTTCGGTTCCAGGATCCGTGTTCGGCAATAAAAATATTGTTTTTGTACTGATCCGGAAACATATTTCCCGTGTAAAATAGCATGCCGAGAGAAGCTACATGCGGACCCAATTCCTGAACAGGTGTGGTAAATGTAATATTCATCTTTTTGCCTTCTTCTCCATATTGCGGATCCCAGGTACCCTTACCATGCAGATAGGGATAGCCAAAATGTAATCCGATTTCTGGTGCCCGGTTTAATTCATCCGGTGGACTATTATCTCCCAATAAATCGCGTCCGTTATCTGTGAACCAAAGTACATTAGTGTGCGGATTCCAGTCGAAACCAACGGTATTTCGTATTCCATATTCAATGATTTCCATATTCGATCCATCCGGATTCATGCGTGTAATCGTTCCATAAATTTTTTTACCTGGTTTACAAATATTGCACGGGACCCCCTCGGGTACATACAGTTTTCCATCCGGACCAAATTTGATATACTTAGCTCCGTGATGTGCGTCAGAAGGATATTGATCATTAATAATTTTTGGAGATGGAGGATTTTCGAGATGATTTAAAATATCATCATATCTTATGATCCTGTTTACTTCAGCGACATACAGATCACTATTGTGATAGGCCACGCCATTAGGCATCGATAGACCATTGGCAATTTTTAGGATGCGATTTGCTTTATACGTAGTCGAATCGTAGATCACGGCATAGACATTCCCGGCACTCATTGTACCAACAAACACAACTCCACCCGGTGCCAAAGACATTTGACGAGCGTTTTGAACATTATCAGCAAATAAACTGATTGAAAAACCAGGTGGAAGTTTTATATAATCAAGCTGAGCTTCACTGCTATTAGGATTTAATTCGGCTCCGGTATCGTTGTGAGATGAACACGCAAAAAGTGAGAAAGATATCAGCAACAATGATCCCATGAATATTGAAAAACGATGTCCTCTCATGATGTAGTTAGTTTAAGGATTCCTGAAATATTTAGCGCAATAACCCGGATTATTCACCAAGAAATTTTGTTGTGTCCCGAAAGCTTTCGGGATTAAAAATGCGCATGAAATGTACAATGGTACCTTGATTAAGCATTTTTAAATTCAACGCAGAGCACGGCAACATTTCGCAGCTCTTTTTAGACTCCTCAAATTTGAGGAAAACTTTATTTATTACAAGATATTGTTCCTTCAGTATGATAGGTATTGATTCTTGTAGCTTACGTGAATAATTCGG
>DATFMK010000052.1:0-7135 GCA_035267005.1 Balneolales bacterium | reverse complement strand
ATCGAGTAACCATCCGAATAGAAAAGGACAAACCGCCGTGCTCAAAACTTTTATGGATGAAAATAAACTACGAACCGTTCCTATTGTGCGAACTCCGTATAATTCAGCAAAGAGAGCGGGACTAATATTTCCGCCCATCCCCATGGTAAGTCCTAACAAAAGCATGTACAGGAAGGCCGACCAATCGCCCGGATGCCAATAAGCTACACAAAGTCCTAACCCAAAAGGAATAAGGTAATAGGGAAAAGTCCGAAGCGCGGTAAACCGGTCAATAACCGGACCACTAAATATTGTTCCCAAAACTCTCGAAATGGCATAACCGACAAAAGCAGCAGCAATAATTTCTGCTGACCATCCCAGATCTTTAGCGATTGAAATCTGATATAAAAATAATCCTGTTATGAGAAATGGTGGAAGAAGAATAGGAAGAAATAAGTAATAAAATCTGAAATCGGTTACGATATCTTTATAATACCATTCCATTTCATTTTTATCAGATGGATGATCTTCAACGGTTGGTTTTCGACGAAAACGATCATCTTTTAACAAATAAATTGTTAATGGAACAAGAATAATCAGAATAAAAACGGATGCGGAAAACCAAATCCAGTGCCAGGTAACTATTGTTAGCAGAATTGCGACAATGCCCGGTAAAATCCCTTCTCCAAGCGGGAATCCAAGCATCGCAAAGCTAAGAGCGGTCCCCCGGTCAACATCAAAATAACGAGACATCGCTGTTCTGGATGCATGGGAACTGAGTCCCTGACCAAAAAAACGAACTAAAAATAATCCTACGCCCAGGACAATCCAATACCAAGAGACAAATATAACAAAGCTCCCGAGAATCAATCCGCCGGCAATAAACAGGCTATATTTTTTTAACGACATCCGGTCGATTAATCGGCCGAAATAGGAAATATTAAGTGCGCTCAGCAAAGTTATCCCGGCATACAAAGAACCAAAACTGGTTTTAGTCAGTTTGAAACTGTGTAAAAAAGACGGTACAAACAGTGAGATAAAAAACGTCTGTCCGAAACTGGAGAAAAAGGTCATGACCAATCCGAACAGTAGAATTTCCCACTCCTGCTTGAACAACCGGATATAACGATTCACTGGAATTATTGGATTTAGAGGTTCACGATAAATTTTGAAACTAACTCATTATCAGCCAACCTGCAATCTCATAAAAAATAAATGGTCAGCCCTCCGAATAAGAACTGACCATTTTACAATTATGAAGTGATGAATTTCTGATTATTATAATGAAGACTTAATGCTTTGCCATTTTTGTTCGAGTCTTTCAGCTTTTCGCTTTAGATCCTGATAAGCTTGTTCCTGAGCCTGGGTCGGTGCTTTATCCGAAGTCTGCAATCCATGTAAAAGTCCCCCAAATGCTCCTGAAACTGAAGCCAAATTGGGATTACCCGTATTAGCAATTTTTTTCAACTCGATTTTCCTGGAATTCGAAATATGTTGATTCCCATTTTCAAGAATATGATGAATTCGATGATATATCGTTGTGATCCTATTCATGGTATCATCGATATTTCGTGATAATTGAAATTGTCGCTGGATTTCTTCCTTCGATACCGTAACTCTGGGATCCATTTTCACCTTAATTTTACGAGTTCGGGTTTCACCGGCAGCTATTAATTTGACGGTATAAATTCCTGGTAATACCATTGGACCTCTGGGTTCGGCAACGGTCCCTTCTCCGGCTATCGCAGCGATACTGTAACTGTAGCTGATGGCATTGGGCCGTGCATAACGCAGATTCCAAACCAACCGGTTTAATCCGGAATGATCGGGAATACCGTGTTTTTTGGGCAGCCAATACCGGTCGAAATACGTTTTCTTTTTGGGGATTTCCGGTTTTTGAGCACTCGAATAGATCCGCACTATATTTCCCTTCGAATCCAGAATTTCAATTTTAACCGTTCCACTTGGCTCCGATTTGAAATAATAATCGATAATCGCACCATGAGGCGGATTTTGTCCGTGTGGAATTTCGGGTGGTAACGGTGTATCATGACTTTCATCCCGCCTTACCCGAATGGCCGTTGCAGGTTGAAACAGATGAACGCGTGAATCAAGAATCTTTTGACTCATTTGACGGAGTGGTGATAAATCATCCAACACCCAAAATGCACGTCCGTGTGTCGCCGCGATCAGATCATTATCATGGATCGCCAGATCTCGTACCGAAGCTTTGGGCAAATTCATCTGGAGCGGATGCCAATGATTTCCGTTATCAAACGATACATATACTCCGGTTTCCGTTCCGGCATAAAGCAAACCAGGTTGGTGGGGATCCTGACGCACGGATCGCACAAAAGAACCATCCGGAATTCCTTGATCTATTTCCGTCCAGCTTTTCCCATTATTTGTTGTTTTGTAGATATAAGGATGAAAATCATCCATTCGATGACGGTCTACCGCGATATATGCCGTTTGTCCTTTAAAATGAGACGCGTCAATGATGCTGATTTTACTCCACGGTTTAAGTCCTTTGGGTGTCACATTTTTCCAATGTTGACAACCGTCTGTAGTTACCCAGACATACCCATCATCGGTTCCGGCCCATATCGTACCTTCATGAACCGGAGAAGGTGCCACGGAATAGATGACACCATATCCATCTTTTGCAGCCGTCGCAGCCGTCGGCTTGCCGGGTGATTTTTCTCCTTTTTGGAAACCGGTTAAATCCGGACTTACCGCTTTCCAGCTATGTCCGCCATCTCTTGTTCGCAACAGAACCTGTGCACCCAAATATAGTGTTTTCCTGTCAATCGGATCAAATACAATAGGAGATGTCCACGTGAAGCGGTATTTCCGTTCGTATACGGGTGGCATCGGCCAGGTACTTGCCGGCATCGGGGAAATATCCTGCCGCTGACCCGTTTTCCGGTTAAACCGATAAACCCCACCATACGTATCTCCCCCGTAAACAATATTCGGGTTTTTGGGATCTACTGCGATATAGCCACTTTCACCCGCTTCTACCGAAAACCAGTCTCGAAAGGTAATTTCTCCATAATCACTTCTGTTGGCGATACCGACGGTACCGGCATCCTGCTGAGCACCATAGATGTGAAATGGAAACGCGTTATCCGTAGTCACATGATAAAATTGCGCTGTAGGTTGATTATACCAGCTGCTCCACGTCTTACCATTATCCAGACTGATGGTTGTTCCCTGATCCGCTGCGACGATCATGCGATGATCATTTTCCGGATCGATCCATAAATAATGATAATCATCCCCGCCGGGGGAACCTTTAATGGCTTTGAATGTTTGTCCTCCATCCGTTGAACGCATTACGGAGCGATTGGGGATATAAACATTATAAGGGTTTTCCGGATCGGCAAATACACGTCCGAAATACCACATTCTCGTAGTTATTCGTGAATCATTACTCGTTAACGACCATGTTTGACCACCGTCGTCCGACTCATATAATCCTGATTGCTTATGATCCTGAACAAGTGCGTAAATGCGTACACCACTTCTTGTTCTTACTAAAGAAACACCGATTCGGCCAAGCTGACCTGTTGGAAATCCCATTCCATCTATTTTTTTCCAGGTCTTTCCGCCATCTGTCGATTTATATAAACCGCTCCCGGGTCCTTCAACCGGCGGATACTGACTCCACGGCGATCGGTGCGCATTCCAAAGCGCAGCATAGACAATGCTGGGATCCTCACGATCCATCGTCAAATCGATCGCTCCAATATTGGGACCTTTATATAAAACCTTTTGCCAGGTTTTACCGCCATCAGTTGTTCGAAATACGCCCCGTTCTTTATTCGGACCATATCCGTGTCCCATTGCAGCAACCAACACAATATTGGGATTATATGGATTGATAACGATTTTTCCGATATGCCGTGTATCCTTCAAACCTACATTTTTCCAATGTAATCCACCGTCAATCGACTTATAAACCCCGGTTCCATAGGTCATATCCGATCGCATATCAGCTTCACCGGTTCCGATATAAATCACATCCGGATTAGAATGAGCAATACCGATCGCACCAACCGAAGCGATACCGGCACTATCCGATATATTTTTCCAGGTGAGTCCGGCATTATCCGTCTTCCAAACGCCGCCGTCGACAGCTCCGAAATAAAATGTATTGGGATTTCCGGGTATCCCGACAGCAGCCAACGCTCGTCCCGCACGAAACGGACCAACAAGTCGCCATTTCATTGCAGAATAAGCGTTAACAGGAACCTGAGCTAATGTTTGTTTTTGCTGAGCTTCAACTTTTGAACTTTGTAGAGATATAAACAGTGTGGTTAGTAAAAGGGAAAACAGACCTGATTTTTTCAAGAAAGTAAAGATTTTATTCATCTATCAATACTCCTTTCGGGGGAAATGGTTGGGTTCAGATCATTTCTGAACCTGAGTTAATAATACCTGTTGTTATTCATTTAGATTTTGATAATTGACATGATAATGACGACAGGCCACGGACGACTGACGACAGAGAAATGCCAATCAACAAAATAATTACTTAATGCTTTTAGCCCATTGCTTATTATTTCTAATGAAATATTTTTTTAATTCAAACGCATATTATCTAAATAGGAAATAATTGAGATCCGTATAGTTTTCAATACTTTGCGGATCTTAAAATCTAATAACCTACATTTCGACAAGACCTGGCAGATTTTCAAAACCTGCCAAGTCTAATTTATTTTTTAGTGCAACGTGGACTTTAAGTGATTCCAGCGTTGTAAGAGATTTCCCAGTTGTTTGTTGTAATGATTAAAGACATCGTGCTGACCCTGATTCGGAACTGCATCGGCTCCTTCTACTTTGGTGGTCAACATGGCTAATGTACCGGAAACAGATGCCAAATTGGGTGTTCCTGTTTGAGCGATTTCTTTCAATTTCGATTTTTGTGAAGATGATAGACTGTTTTTCTTCTCCTTAAGCATCCGTTCTATTTCTTTGTAGACACTCACCGATTTGTTCAGCCTTTGATCAATCTTTTGCGCAAAAGCCAATTGTACTTTCAACACCTGATTACTGACATGCACACGTGGATCATTTTTGACCGTAACCGGTTGGGTGTAATGTTTGCCATCGACAGTTAATGTCACTTTGTAGATACCGGGAACAACCAATGGGCCTTCGGGAACTTCAGGAGTATGATCTTCCCAAACACCGGCTATTGAATAATCGTAATGCAGGGATTGTGGTCTCGTATAGCGTAAATCCCAAACGAAGCGATGCATACCGGCTTTATCAGAGATATGATCGGGTGAGCCGAGCCATCCTTTTTGGAAATACCGAAATGACGGCAGATTTTCTTCCTGCGCGCTGCTTGAATAGCTTCGCACCAGATTTCCTTCCGAATCACGAATCGTGATCGTCACCGGTCCCTGCGCCGCATTTTGCAGATAATAATCGATGACCGCACCGGCAGGTGGATTTTGTCCAAGTGGCGTGGACGGCGGCGGCGGAGTATCTTTATTTTCATCGCCACGAATCCGGATCGCTACAGCGGGTTTAAACAGATGGTTTGAGTTTGCCGGGAAATTGGCAGCCAGCTCACGAAGAGGCTCCAAATCGTCCATCACCCAAAAACCGCGTCCCTGCGTACAAGCAACCAAATCTCCGGAATGAATAACCAAATCCCGCACCCAGGTTGTGGGAAAATTCATTTTCAGTGAATGCCAGTTGGCTCCGTCATTAAAAGAAACGAACACACCCTGATCCGTACCGGCAAATAACAAACCTTTTTGTTTGGGATCGGATCGTACCACGGTGGTGTATTGATTTTCCGGCAACCCGTTATCAATTCGTGTCCATGTTTTACCATTGTTTGTCGTCTTTAAAACCATCGGTTTAAATTTACCGATGCGATGTAAATCGACATCAACATAAGCCGTCTGTGCATTAAAACGGGATAGAGAGATCGAAGTGATTCTTCCCCATGCCGGAACCGATGGCGGCGTTACATTATGCCAGGACTTTCCACCGTCATTTGTGCGCTGTATGAGTCCGTCGTCGGTTCCGATCCAAATTACATTTTTATTGATCGGAGAAGGGGCAATTGTATAAATAACACCGAATCCATTGTCTTTGGCCTGATTCAACGTCGGATTTTTAATTTTGTGATCTTGTGTTTTACCAGTCAGATCGGGACTGATGATTTGCCAGTGATCACCATTATCCGTCGAACGGAACAGGTATTGGGAACCAAAATACATCGCATGATTACCCAGTTTGGAAAACTCCAGTGGAGTGATCCAGGTATAACGATATTTTACGCCCGGTGGATAAGCTCCATAACTCGAAACCGGCCAGGGAGAAACATTGGCAACCTGACGCGTCACTTCATCAAAACGGGAAACGTGTCCGCCTAATCCGCTGCCAAAAACCATGTTGGGATCTCCGGGTTTGGGAACCATATAATCACGCTCGTCGCCACCAACGGGGTGCCAATCACGTTCTTCAATCACACCATAAGGACCTCGATTTGCTATTTCCACAGTTCCGTTATCCTGCTGACCACTATAAATATGATAGGGAAATTGATTGTCGACCGCGACATGATAAAACTGTCCGGTCGGCTGATTGTACCAGCTCGACCAGTATTTTCCGCCATCGATCGTAACCGCAGCGCCCTGATCGGCTCCTTCGATCATATCGGTAGTATCTTTCGGATTAATCCACAGGAAGTGATAATCGTCCCCACCTGGAGACCCTTTGGTGACCTTGAAATGCTGTCCGCCATCCATCGAGCGGCGAATAGAACGTCCCATCACGTAAACTTCATTCGGATCTTTGGGAGAAACCATAACTCTGCTGAAATAGGAATTCGCTAAATATCCGTTTTTATTGACATATTTCCAGGTTTGTCCGCCGTTATCCGAGCGATATAATCCGTTCTTACCATTTTGGGCAATTATCGTGGCATAAATTTTTTGCCCATTGCTACCTCTTGCAACGCCGATTCCGATACGTCCCAAATCGCTATTTGGCAGTCCATGTCCGCTTAAACGCGTCCAGTGTTCGCCGCCATCCGTACTTTTATAGATTCCCGAACCCGGACCGATTTTCGGTTGAAAATAATCGAGCCAGGGATGAATTTTCATTTGCCACATCGCCGCGTAAACGA
>DATFMK010000051.1:0-5349 GCA_035267005.1 Balneolales bacterium | reverse complement strand
ACAACTTCCTTGCCGACACCGGTTTCACCACACACCACGATATTTAAATCCGTATCGGCTACTTGATAAATCAGCTTTCTTATCCGCATGATATTTTCGCTTACACCAATTAGCTCAATTTCCATTCTGTTTTCATCCATGTTCATTAAAACCGTTGTGAGTTACAGATAACTCAAAATCATAAGCCGTCATTTGATTATCGGCATTTATGTCCGAATCTTTAGATAAAATAGGATAAAATCCTTCACCTCCATAGTGTCCAAATAGATTTTCAGCCGAACTTACCGCATGATCAACATCTGGAAATTAAATTCAAGAATTGTACAATCATGATTATAAAAAATAAGATAACATTCCATAATCTTGATACATTATTTCAGAGTAAACATGAATCTATGCATTTGAAAACAAATCATATCAATAAAAAAAACTATAAATAGTATTTCTTGCACCATTTTTGCATGTAATTTTATGAGGTATGAATTTGGTTGCGAATTAGCAGTGCCTTGAGAAATATTCTGGAATATTTGTAAAACATGATTAGACCGAAACTCAGATTATTAATGCCAATAATTGCATTTGCAATCTGTTCATGCAACGCAGCGCAATTGAATCCGGAGGCTTCATTTGAGCCTGAGGGTGCCGCAAGGCTTTTCTTTATTGCTGAAAATTTATTTCAGTCAAATTTATATGAGAATGCACTCAAGGCTTATCAAGAATTTTATTCTTGTTATCCCTCTAATTCTGATGCGGAAATAGCGCTTATAAGGATCGCAACAATATATTCGAAACAGGAAAAATTTGCCGACAGTCTGATGGCCTATAAAATAGTGATCGCAGAATACCCAGACAGCCCATTAGCGACAGATGCCATGGTGGAGATCCTGATGTTGCTTTTCAAAAAAGACCAATTCAAAGATGTTATTTTCCAAGCTTCAAAAATTATCGAAAAAACGGATTCAAAAACTCACCTGTCTCGTACATACGAAGTTCTGGGTGATACCTATATGTCATTAAAATCACCCAAAGAAGCGATTTTGTTTTACCAAATGGCAAATCTTTCGAAAGAAGAGACTATCTCATTGAAATTGAAAAACGCAGCCAATCAGCTGAGTGAAGAAGATAGGTTGTCACTCTTAGGAAAACTAAACGATCAGTTTCTCACAAGCTATATTCTTTTTGAACAGGGTCTTTACCAATTTCAAAATGAAAATTACAAAGAAGCCTTAGATATTTTTTCCGAATTGACAACCCATTTTCCTCATCACGAAAAAAAGCGCGAGGCGCAAGTTTTGATCAAGGAGATAAATGAGAAACTGGATTTCAAGCGACGGCTGATCGGGTGCCTGCTACCGCTCACGGGTCCGTATGAGGCATTTGGAAATCGGGCCTTAAAGGGCATTCAATTTGCACTGGATCAATTCAACAGCCAAAGCAATCAACCTGCATTTGAAATAATTATCAAGGATACGCGCTCTGACCCGGAAACAGCGATTAAAGCCGTAAAGCAGTTTGATGAGGATCGCGTCTCACTCATCCTCGGGCCGATTATTACCAGTGAGCATGCTGCTCGAGAAGCACAGATCCGAGGCATCCCGATTATCACATTGACTCAGAAGCCAGGGATCCCCGAACTGGGTGACTACGTCTTTCGTATATTTTTAACCCCGCAGATGCAGATCGATACCCTGGTGCCCTATGTGATCAACGAGCTTGGCATATCGCGTTTTGCTGTCCTTTATCCTGAAGAAACTTATGGCGATATTTTTTTGAAAATCTTTCGGAATCGGGTTATGGATTATAATGCGACATTGGTGGCCGTTGAATCATATAAACCGGAACAGACCGATTTTGCATCTCAGATCAAAAAATTGTCGAAAACATGGGAACGATATGAAGATGGTTATCCGGCTTCAAGAAAACAACAGCTGAATAGAAAAATCAGACACAAAAAATATGAGGTGGTTTTAGATTTCGATGCGATCTTCATACCGGACAATGTGGATAAAATCGCCTTGATAGCGCCGCAACTCGCGTTTTTCGATATCGATAACGTCCTGCTGCTGGGTACCAATCTTTGGCATTCCGATAAATTAATTCATACAGCACGGGACTACGTTCAAGAAGCCATAATGGCTGATGCCTTTTATGCCGAAGATTCAAATAAAGATGTTCAAGAATTTATTGCAGTTTTTGAAGAACTTCACGGGCAGAGACCGGGATTTATCGAAGCACTGGCTTATGACACTGCCATGATAAATGTATATATTTTGAGTAATCCGGAAATTCGGTCAAGAAACAATTTGAAGTATGCGCTAAAAAATCTTACTGACTTTAAGGGTGTCACGGGGTATACTTCGTTTAAAGAAAACGGAGATTCTATAAAACAGCTATATCTTCTCCAAATAGAAAATAATCAATTTGTCCAGTTGAATAGGAATTAAAAGTTTTCATTTTTTTCATTTATTCATTTAGGAGGTTATCTATGCAAACAACGGAAGCTGAAAAGCAAGCAGAAATTGATCTGGTTTATAATCCGCAAGCGCCAAACAACTTGCAGGATCTTGATATTCCGGTAACGCTGGTAGAAGATCTGATATTGCGCTATCTTTACAATAAAGGCGCTGGTAGCACCAGCAAGTTAAGTGATACGCTGAAACTTCCTTTTCCGGTAATTGATACCGTATTTCAGCAAATGAGAAAGCGACAGCTTTTTGAGGTGACGGGTCTAAAGAGCAATAATTATCATTTCATGCTATCCGAAGCTGGAAGAAAACAGGCTTTCAATCGCTTGCAAATCAGTCATTATGCAGGCCCGGCGCCCGTTTCTGTTGAAAGTTATCATGCATCCGTGAAGGCACAAGTCACAGATATCCAGGTAGACCAGTCTCTCATTAAAAATGCTTTATCAGACCTGGTACTGACCAATGAACTTGTGGATCAATTAGGACCAGCTCTGATTTCTCAGAATTCAATATTTGTTTACGGACCGACCGGCAATGGTAAGACCAGTATCGTAAGAAGGTTATTCAGAGTCTATCAGGATACTGTATTGATCCCCTATGCCGTTGAATTTGATGGACAAATTATCGTACTCTATGACCCAGCTGTACACGAACGGGTTGAAACAAATGTCACAGCGATGGATCCTCGCTGGATTTTATGTCGTCGCCCCTGCATTCTGGTTGGCGGCGAGCTCGCTCCGGAAATGCTTGAGCTGCAATTGGAAGAAAGCACCAAGGTATATGCAGCTCCATTGCAAATGAGAGCGAACAACGGAATCCTCATTATTGATGACTTTGGCCGTCAGATTCTCAGCCCTCAATATTTATTGAACCGCTGGATCGTGCCGCTGGATCGTCGTGTTGATTATTTAACTCTGAAGTACGGTGTGAAGTTTCAAATACCATTTGAAATGATCGTTGTTTTTTCCACCAATCTCGACCCCAACGATCTTGCCGATGAAGCCTTCCTGAGACGTATCCCTAATAAAATTCATGTGGGAGCTGCGGATCCGGTAGTTTTTGATGAAATTTTTAATCGCATTTTGACCGAGAAAAACATTGCCTGTCATGAAGATAGTGAAAAAGTTCTTCGGGAACTATGCTTGCACTTCGGTCCAAAGGAGCTCCGGGCCTGTTATCCAAGGGATATCGTCGACATAATTGTTTCTATTAGCGGGTACGAGGGCAAACCAACGGAGATTAATGAAGCCAATCTTAAGCGTGCCGTAAACTTGTATTTTACAAAGACCAAGACCCGTTTGAAATAAAATTTTTGGGGAAAATTTTCATGAAGCTTGCAATTAGCACTTTTTTTCTGGAGTTAATTGCAGTAGTTTTTGTTTTCGAGAATATTATAGGTTGCGCATAGAATCAGATTGGTGGACAAAATATCGGAAAAATAAGGCCACCACTTCTTGACGGTGGTCTTGGGTTATCTCAGCTGACGCGTGGTCTATGTCATCAAAAACCGCAAATCCAAAAAACTGGAAATATTTTTCACTCGTTTAAGCCAGCAGCAAGGTGACTCCATTGAGGCCAGTTTTATAGATACGAAGGACTTATTTATCAAGGCAGTTAAAAAAAAAATTGCAGGCTAAAATCTTCTTTTATCTGCTTCATGTAGTGACTCAATTTAGACGCATTATTGATAATGTACGAAACAGCAAATATCACACGGCCTCTGAAGAAAACAAGGCCGTCTTTAATAAGGTCCAAATACCTGTTGCTCAAAAACCGCAAAAAAATTTGTCTCAAAACCCAGCGCGAACAACTTAACAACTGCTGGAATTAAATGAGGTGATCAACACCACCATGATTTTCATAGAGCACCTCAAACTCATCTGGTCTCCGCATGATAAGATTCTAAAGAAACCTATTCTCTCCAATATCTAAGACTAATTCAAATAATTGATTCAAATGAAATCGCACAAGAATTGTTGCTGATTTTAATCTAATCCATTTCCGGTAATGTTTCTGCGAACTAAGAAACATTGCAACGATCTCTTTTAGTTGAGGATGTAATTTAATGTTTTAGCAAGATCATAGCAATAGATCTTAAGGAAAATAATGCCGATATAAGAGATCATTTCTTAATCGGTCGGCATGCTTTTTCATACATTTAATATTTCCTCTATTGGTTTCAATTTGGTCAATAAACATTCAAAAAAAGTGATTAGAATCTTTTGTAATCTTATAATCATTTGAATTTATTTATAAAGATCTTTACAAATAAGAAATAAAGAACTGGCTACTTAAGTATTCAAGACAAATTGCATAATTGTAATCAGTGGCACAAAATTTGCTTTAACACACGTACAGCATCAAGGTTAAATTGCAAAATATAAAACCAACTCTACAGCACATGGACCGTCGGCTAAACAAGGATAATTTTTTCAGGATTTAAAAAAAATCTTTAGTAATTCCTAAATACTGCCGACACTAATATTAAGAGAACAGAAAGGAGGTGAGAAAACGATTTATTACTACGCTGAAACTTTTTCTAAAATTTGCAAGTGATATTGAGAGCAAAATTATATTTTAAAATTAAAAAAAGGAGAAATGAAATGATTAAAAAATTAACGCAATTTTTCAAAGACGAAGATGGTGCAACAGCAGTTGAGTATGGACTCATGGTTGCATTGATTGCAGGAGTAATTATTGCCGCAGTGACATTTTTGGGCAGTAGCACCAACGAAAAATTTGACTTAGTTGGACAGGCAATTGACGGCGCGCCTAATCCGCCTGTTGCTCCCTAATAAATAACAAATTTACGAGTGCCTTGTTTTAATTATAGACTGAAAACGGTGAGCATTCCGATTGTAATTTATTGACGAATGCTCACCGT
>DATFMK010000050.1:0-2350 GCA_035267005.1 Balneolales bacterium | reverse complement strand
TTACCTGACAATCAACAAGATGTAGGTAGACCGACCAAGTATGCGGCTGAAGCTTATTTGGCAAAAGTCAAATTGTACCAGGCATATGTTCAAGATAAAGCTAATAATGTTGTTAGTATCAATAAAAGTGACCTCCAACAGGTAGTGAAACTGACATCTGATGTTATAAATTCCGGTAAATATGGTCTTTTAAATAATTTTGGCGGCGATTTTATGTTTAAAAACGACAACACCAAATTTTCCGTTTGGGCAGTGCAACGATCGATTAATGATGGTACTCCTAATGGTCGGGTTGATATGGGTAATGCCTTAAATTATCCCATGAATCCTTCATATGGTTGTTGTTGGTTTCATATCCCAAGCCAAAATCTTGTTAATGCTTTTAAAACGAACAAAAATGGGTTACCTGAGTTCAGTACATATAATAATTCATCGATTAAGGATTCTGTTGATTTTCAGAATCAGACCGTCGATCCCCGCTTAGATTATACCGTTGGGATTCCAACACACCCATGGAAAGATGATCCCAATTTTGTATATGAGAAATCATGGGCCAGAACACCGGATGTGTACGGCTATTACTCATCAATGAAGGAAGCCCAGCTTCCCAGTTGTTCATGTCTTAAAAAGGTTGGACCATTCTATGCAGATTCCAAGAATACGGTGATAATACGGTATGCCGATGTGTTACTTTGGAAAGCAGAAGCTTTAATCCAATTGGGAAGACAAAATGAGGCACTTCCACTCATAAATAAGGTAAGGGAACAAGCCAAAAACAGTAAGGGCTCTCTTAAATATTCGAATGGAAAACCGATATCTGATTATCATATCGAAACCTATAAACCGGGTGTAAACTGTACATGGACAAAAGATTATGCTCTTAAAGCATTGCACTGGGAAGATAGACTCGAATTTGCCATGGAAGGGAAACGATTCTTTAACCTGGTTAGATGGGGAATCGCTGATAGTGTTATGAATAATTATTTTAACACGGAGAAGGCAAGACATCAATTCTTATCGAATGGCCATTTTCAAAAAAACAAGGATGAATACCTGCCCATTCCCCAAAATCAAATCAATTTTAGTCATGGTTTATATAAACAAAACTATGGTTGGAAGTAATGCATAAGTAGATTCAGGAATGCAACAGGTATTTGTGATACAAGTACCTGTTGTCTTTTTATTCGATTAGATATCTGTTTTAAATACCATTTATTCTGAAATCAATGAAATTAAATAATAAATTACTCAAATTAAGAGTCTGTTTAATATTGGGCTTCTTATCGCTAACCTTTTTAACAGGTTGTAGTAATGCACAGAATACTACTTCATCAACAACGGCCGTACAATTAAATGGAAGTTCATATAAGCAAAATACATACCGGCCACAATTTCATTTCACTCCAAATCGAAACTGGACGAATGATCCCAATGGATTAGTCTATTATCACGGTGAATATCACCTCTTTTTTCAATATAATCCTTATGGTTCGAAATGGGGACATATGAGCTGGGGTCACGCGGTCTCCCCGGATATGATTCACTGGAAACAACTCTCGGTTGCAATACCCGAAGCTAATCATATTATGATATTTTCGGGAAGTGCCGTCGTTGATTCTAATAACACAAGTGGCTTCGGAAAAGACGGAAAGATCCCTATGGTGGCTATATATACCGGATACAATACCCAAACCCATATTCAGGATCAGCGTCTGGCTTATAGTCTGGATTATGGCCGGACCTGGACCAAATACAAGGGTAATCCGGTTATAAACATTGATTCAAAAAATTTTCGGGATCCTAAAGTGTTTTGGTATCAGCCCAAACATTATTGGGTAATGGTTGTGTCTTTAGCAACGCAACATAAAGTACGTTTTTACAGTTCACCAGATTTGAAGAAATGGACCAAATTGAGTGAATTCGGGCCGGATGGTGCAACAAGTAGTGCGTGGGAATGTCCGATGCTGGATAAAGTTTCAGTTCAGGGGCAGCCGTCTCAGAAAAAATGGGTGCTTGAGATCTCCAGTGCAATAGATGGAGTTCAAAATGGAATTTATTTTGTCGGTGATTTTAATGGCAAAACATTTACACCTGATCCGGAATATAAGAATAATGCACATCGCGTTGATTACGGTATGGATTTTTATGCAGCTACTTCCTGGGCTAATATCCCCACCAAAGATGGTCGAACCTTATGGTTGGCCTGGATGGATAATTGGAAATATGCACAGGATGCTCCGACACATCCTTTTCGTGGTTTAATGACTATACCACGAAGCGTTAGTCTTAATAAGGGAAATAATGGTTATCAATTGATTCAAAATCCAGTGAAAGAATTACAGTCACTCCG
>DATFMK010000049.1:0-2812 GCA_035267005.1 Balneolales bacterium | reverse complement strand
CTGCATCAATTTGATAAAGTGGAGTTAGTGAAAATTGTTCATCCCGATCAATCGTACGATGAACTGGAATTTCTTCGTCAGGACGCGGAAGATTTACTACAAGCATTGGAGCTGCCTTATCGCGTTTTATTGATGTGTACGGCAGATATGGGATTTACACAAGCTAAAAAGTATGATCTGGAAGTCTGGAGCTCCGGACAAAAACGGTGGCTTGAGGTGAGTTCCTGTTCTAATTTTGAATCTTTTCAGGCACGTCGCATGATGCTTCGTTTTAAGAATGAAGAGGGAAAGATCAATATTCTGCACACACTCAATGGTTCTGGTCTGGCATTACCTCGTGTAGTGTCGGCTATTATTGAGAATTATCAGGATCAGGAAGGCCGTGTAAAAGTACCGGATGTTCTAAAACCCTATATTGACGCAGAATATTTGTAGGATTATAATCAGGATTGGTGTCTGGGATTTATATTCCCAGACGCCATCCGATTGAAAGGGTGAAATCTGGTGTCGATTCGGATAATCCGAATGACATATTTGTATTCAGGCTTGTCTTTTTGGTGATATAGTAAGAAAGACCCAGGCCCAGATAAGTTGGAGGGGCTACATCCTGAATGATGCGGGTATAACCTGATAATGAAGCTAATAATCCCACTTTTCCAGACCTTAGCATGTTTCCTAAAGCCAAACCGTAGGAAAGAGCATTTTTAAGATCAAGATCGGGAGGATCGCCGAAAATCCAATAATCCAGATTCGTTAATATAAACGTTCGGCCAAATCGTTTAGAAAGAGATATTCCCGCACTATAATCCCATTCTCCGGTCCCATAACCTTTATCATAACTGGCAACGGGTGGTTTAACGGATGCACCGATATGAAATGAAGGAGAGATGGCTGTCTGCTCGAATATGGAAATACCAAGATGGATTAACGGGTCGCCAACTCCAACCTGATCGGCTTGTGTTGATGGAAATGGGATCACAACCCGGCCTCTTCTGTTTCCCTTGCCACGCTGTTGATTAATAGCACTGCCCCCGCTTTGTCCGCCTGACGGCATCATCATACCGCCTGTGTAGGATATGAGCGGAGTATTTTGATAAATGACAGGAATGCTGGCCGAAAATTGAAACCCTTTTCCGGATATATTTAATCCGTTGAAGAAATAGAAACTATTCGTTCTATCGGAAAAAATATAATTGCCAGTCGAATACTGGAAGGAACCGGTGTAGGCCACTTCCTGAGCGTACAGGGTACCATAGGCAGCAAGGGTAAAGAAGATTACCCCTGCTGCCATGTTGATTATTTTACTCATCTTTGATTTGATGGAGGTAATTAAGGTTTAATTTCAATTCTGATCTTGATGGATACGTTTGGTCGCGCGTTCCATGATTTGCAGTGTTTCTTCCATCTGTTGACTCATGTCACTCATATGTTGACGAACACGGTCCATATCACGCTGCATATCACGATCGCGCATCATATCCCTGTCTTGTAGCATGTTATTGACACGTTCCATCGTGGTTTTCATATGTTCCGCCATGGTTCCCAGCGATTCTCCCATACGCTGCATCATATGATATTGCTGAGCCATTTGGTTTTGATTTTGATTTTGCATCCTCTGCATATTCTGATGCATATTTTGCGATAATTGATGAGCCCGGTCCATAACCTGCTGCATGCGCTGCATCATGTTCTGCATTTGATTCATATGCTGTTGCATCATTTGCTGCTGTTGTCCATTTTGTTGCGCAAATGAAGAAGGTATGGTGAATAAAAGGAGGGCTAATCCAAGAAAATTGGGTAAGATGATTCGTGTTAATCTCATAACTTCTCTCCGGTGAATAGTTTATAAAGTATATTACTGTATAAGTAAGTTATGATACTATTTCTACAAAAACACGAGTTTTTGACCAGATAAGTTATTAAATATTATTAACTTTTATTTTAATAAGATAAGTTTATCCCTTAAAAGGAACGGCTGTAAATGAGATATTATCAGGAATTAATTTTTGGTGGGAAGTGGTCCCGGTAATCTTGCTTGATCCTATAATTCGAGTGCAGACTAATTTGATCATTCATTATTAAATTTTAAAAAACTGCAAAATTCCGGGTTGGGTAAAAAGCTTCTCTTGGTAATGAAATATGGCTTACACCTGGCCAGCGGTACATATATAGAATGATTGGTGCTCACCGATAAATCCGGTAAAGTAACTCAATTAACCAGAAAATTATTATTACAAAAGTGATAATTTTCGGGAAAACCTGTCAGGATTTTGAAATCCTGACAGGTTTATATCAAATGGCTGCTTTTAGAGATGTGCATTCATCCTTATTTAACGTGAGTTCGATATATTTATAGATTTGATTATTGACTTATTTTGCTTCATATCCACGTTTATAAGATCTCTCACCCGAAAAGCGGGTTCGAGATGACGCCTTAAATGGTGTTCTTAATTTTCAATATCATCTATCGCCCATTTGCTTCATGTCGACCGGAAGGGAGAAATCATTAGCGTCAAATAGCCATTTAATAACGCTTTTTTAAAAAGATTTTTATCTCGAAATCACGTTATTTATTAACGTCCGGCCTTGCAAAAGGATATGCCGGGATATGATCCTAACAAGAAGTAATCGTGTTTAATATTCGTAAAAAAAATGCCCATTATCATTTTTTTTACTTTGGATGCAATTGCTATAATATTAATGGAGGATTTTAATGGGGCATAAGCTATTCAATCATTCTAATCAACATGAGGTTAGGAAAGAGGTTACCTACTCAAGCTGTTTATTTTCTTGTTCTGTAAAGAAGTTTTTT
>DATFMK010000048.1:0-2644 GCA_035267005.1 Balneolales bacterium | reverse complement strand
TTTTTTATTAGCCCCCGGTACGATAGTACCTACCTCAGGATTTTCAGGACTTGCTTTTTGTTTTTCTCAAATTCCATCTGCCCGCAACGCTCTCGCCCGTCTGTCTCGCGAACTCTTGGCAAGGCGGGCAGGGGAATTTATTGATATTTTGTAGAAAAATGGTTCCTCATAAAAGACGAGATAAGCGCAAAAAATATGAAGGGAATACACATATAAAAGGTAGCAAATCATCTTTAGATAATATTTCAAAACCTTTCACATTTCTATATGTTTTTATCCATCGAAAAATATTGTATTCTTGGTTTCTCAGATATTCAAAAAATGACTGCAATTCGGCCACTTCACTAATCCATTTGACACCTAAAGAATAAGTATCAGTATATTTTAATTCTTTTTTAGTAAGAGAATCATACCAGATTTTAAATATATTAATTCCCGCAGCTATTGATATACCAGCCTGTCTGTTGATTCGCGTTGGTGTTATTTCCAGAATTTTAAAGGTAGCATCCTTAGGGTCTTTTTTAAACTCGATATTAATATAGCCTTTAAGGTGAAGCTTCTTGCTTACCTTTCTTGTAATATCAGCAACTATAGGGTTCCAAACACTTTGTGCCATAGATGTATTACCGAAGTGTGGTGGGTGTTGTCGAATTTTTTTGCATATGAAGAGACATAAGGGATCAGAATTTTCATCAAGAATCGTGAATGAGCAGAAAATATTGGTTTCATCTCCGGGAATAATTTCCTGAATAATGCAATTTTCAAATAAATCTATCGACCTATTAAAATTTTGCACTAATTCTCTTATAGAATGTATGATAATGACTTTTTTCGATCCATAGATTTTAAACCAATTCGCCTTACGCCAAGACGGTTTGATGATGCATGGATATCGAACTTCCCGAGCAATAGAAAAAATTTCTGTTGGATCTTCAGGCAAAAATGTTCTGGGTATAGATATTTTATGCTGAATCGCATAGTTATAAAACAAATGTTTATTTAGGAGCATGTTATTTGTTTCGTGCGATGGCATTTTAAAAAGGAAATAATAAGATAATTTTTCCCGATTTTTGGAGATAATCTCCATATCTATATCACTTACCGGAAAAAGAGCTGCTTTTTGGTCAAGATCCTTGCCTATGCTAAACAAACATTCCAATAGATTGGATTCGTAGTTATCTTCGCTAAAAAAATATTTTTTTGTGATGAACCGGCTTGACTTCACAATGTAATGAAATAAATTATTCGATTTTGAAGTGCCGAATACAGCAAAGATAGGGATACAGCACCTTCCCAACCCGCGAATAACGCCTAACGCCATAGGGTTATTGGAGTTTACAACAACCGCAGGCTGTTTATGCTGAACTTTCAATTTCTTTTTCATTCTAATTTTATTTCATTTTATAAGAAACAATTGAGTTTTCCCTGTTTCTTCAGGAAACAGTTAAAAATATCCTGAAAATCTTGTCAATCCTGTCTATACTAATATTGTTTTGATAGCCTCCCCGCATAACTGTGTTTCTGAAAATATTGATCCGCAGCGATGCAGGTAAGGAGAATGAGAAAAAAGATAATCCAGCTGGTGATGATATGGGGCCAATGCTCGGCCATACGCGGGCCGAAATTATAGGTCAGGATAAATATGGCGGTCAGCCGCCAGACACTGGCAAAAAGTGATACGGGGACTGTTAAAGCTACGACCAGCAGTCTTCCCCCTGTGTTTTCTCTGTACAGCCAGGCATAGGCCAAGCCGAAAACAAAATAAGAAATTAAGTACCGGATACCGCTGCATGAGGTTGCAACTTTTAGAAGCGCATTTGGCAGTTGAATCAACCAGCCTTGTTTAAAATACGGGATGCCAAGCAAAGAAATGACCTTTAATGCCCCCCCAAAGCTGACATGGCGGGTAAAATTTGCCATGGATTCATAGATGTTTTCAGGAATCGGGATCATTGTAATTAGAAAAAAGAGGGGAAACGTAATGTTTTTGAAAAATTCTTTTCCAAAAATCACGTATATTAACCCGGCTGAAAAAACGATAAAACACAAAAAATTGAGCTGAAAGTTACCGATATTAAATAATGGGACAATAGAACCAAGAACGATTAGAACAATGCCAAAATAACCATATTGGGGTTCAATTTTTTTTAAATCATCACGTTTAAGCCAAAGAAAATATGATGACAGGAAAGGAACAAAAACCCCGTGGGAACTGCCTTCCCGGTGGAGGACGGCGGAAATCACTTGGGTTACCGCGCTTTGGTAGATGAAGAAGCCCGCTAAAGTGGTTAAGATAGTAAAAATGGAAAGACGGAAATATTTATTTTTCATTTTATGGTTTAACCGCAGACGGCCGCCGACATGCACAGACATATGGACGCTGGTTTTATTTAGACAGGATTAACAAGATTTTTAGGATTTATTTTTTTCAAATTCCAGATGAATTTGAAAAATCACTATCCACCTGCGGTGGGAAATATGCATAATAAGTAAAAACGAAGAACTTATACTATATCGTAATTTTGCATTTATTCGCGAACAACTATTTCGCCGGAGGCGATTAAGTTTACTCTAATTTATATCCTTATAATCTTGTAGATCCTGTCAAGAAATATTCCGGATGACTTTGGCGGGGTTTCCGGCG
>DATFMK010000047.1:0-9149 GCA_035267005.1 Balneolales bacterium | reverse complement strand
GGCTTCCTGCGAAAGGTTTCAAAGAACATAATCGTTAATCCCCCTTTCATGGGCTTAACTTGGCGCAATAACCCGGATTATTCACCAAGAAATTTTGTCGTGATCAAGGCGAAGTTAGAAATGCGCAAGAAGCGTACATTGACATTGGTACGTTGATTAAGCATTTTTAATTTCAACGCAGAGCACGGGAAAATTTCGCAGCTTTTTTAGATTCCCCAAATTTGGGTATTGACTAAATACTTACAAATTATATATTAATAATGCTATAAGTGCTATTTCTATTATTTACGTGAATAATTCGGGTTAAATCTTTTTAAGTTGCTTCCAACCTGAGTTGGTTTTTACTACTTTTATTACGTTTTCCTCCATATTGAGTGATCCCTGTATTTTGGAAGCAGGAACTCCCATTTTGGAATTCAACGTTTTAATTTGTTGAAGAATAATATCTGAACCAGGATATGCAGGTGCCGACATTAAAACCAGAAATGATATGTGAGGATCTTTCACCGCTAAATTAACAGCCACATCTCCACCCTCACTGTGTCCCAATAATCCAATTTTATTTTTATTTATATCCGATCTCTTCTCCAAATGATTGACAATTACATGTACATCTTTAGCCAATCTTTGAATAGTAACATCTCTCAGATTTCCGGTCGATTTACCCACCCTCGATCATCATAACGAAATACGGCAAAACCATTGTTACTAAGGGAATCCGTAATTTACTCGAATGGCCCCTTTCCACCTTCCGGTCATTGACTGAGCTTGTAACTGCTTGATCTCACCAGCTATAAATAAAAAGAATATAAATACGGTAATTGCTCTTGAAATATGCTTCATGGCACTTTCATCAATAATCACTTTTTCAGCTAATTTATTAATGCCGAACGTGTGAAATTTTAATATCTTCTCAATTATTTTATCTGTACACGGCAAAGAAAATAATCAAAGAGAGTACAAGATAAACCAGGAAACTTAACCCTTTACGAGCATGATTTATAGTCAGTCCTAAACCCGATCGTTTGGGCACAAAAAATCTGTGATCATCCTCATTATAATAAATGATCCCCCCTATCCAATGTTCGCCGGAAATATCAGGCTGTTTATCTTTCATAGTCTTGATGACCGGATCCGAGATATATTTTTCCTTGTTTCGAATAGTTGACAAAGTAAAGATGAGATCTCCTATCACTAAAATAACCGCAATAATTGCGACTGGTACGGGGTTTATGATATGTTTTAATTGATAATAAAACAGGCTATAATTAAACAGAATCAGAATAAGAAGAAAGAAAAAGAATAAATTTATAAGTGATGCCGTGTTTTTACTTTTTCGGTAATTATCAATTTGATCGAAAACGGAGGCGTTAGTAGTACTTAATTCTTGCTGAAGATGATCCAAACGATTATCCCAATAATGAGCTGAAAATAGGATACTTCCGGCGACTATCAATTCTATAAGAAGAAATAAAGCAACAAATATAATACGATGAACATACCATTCCGGCTGATTTGCAAAATTAAAACGAATAGGTATATCGGCGGAGTGGGGGGGTATTACCACAAAAAACCATAAAGTGGCTAATGCCAAAATGAGGAAAAAGGGTACAATCGCGATCGTATAAGGAAATTTATATTCTGATTTCATACCCACTCATCATTATCGATAACATTATTTTCCCTCTAATTTAAAATGAGCCAATAAATAGTCCAACAATAATTTGGCATAACTTCGCCAATATAATCTATTTCTTATAAGACTCAAATAATTCTATACCTATAGCCAAATATTCACTTATTCTGCAGTAATAAAATTAAGAGGAATTTACAGATCTGATGTATTCAGAAAATATGCTATCATTGGTTTTTAAAAACACAAAAGGCCTTCAAACGAAGGCCTTTTTGTGTTTGATTTATAAATTATCTCTATTCTTTCTCATCGTCTTCAGCGCCTAATGCTTCAAATACACGACTTGCAGCTTCGACGTCTTCCATTTCGGATTTAGCGCCAACAATCAAGTCTCTGTATTTACGCAATCCGGTACCAGCCGGTACTTTCTGTCCAACTACGACATTTTCTTTCAAGCCAAGCAATCCATCGGCTTTCGCCTCGATAGATGCCTGAGAAAGTACTTTGGTCGTTTCCTGGAAGGATGCGGCAGACAGCCAGCTTTCCGTTGACAAGGCGGCACGAGTAATACCTAACAAGATTGGCCGGGAGATAGCCGGTTTGGCTTCCCGTACCTGAACTTCCTGTTTGTTATCCTTAATCAATTTATTATTGATTTCCCGTACTTCACGTCGCTCGAGAACATCCCCGAGTGCGATGTCTGCCTCACCGGCATCAGTAACAACATATTTACCAATCAAGGTGTCATTGGTATTATTAACTTCGAAACGATCAATTTTATCACCTTCCAGATACATTGTATCACCCGGATCAGTGATTTCGACTTTCTGCATCATGGTACGAACGATCGTCTCAATATGCTTGTCATTGATCTTCACACCTTGCAGTCGGTAAACTTCCTGAATCTCATTTACGAGATAGGATTGTACGGCATAGGGGCCAAGAATATTCAGGATATCCTGAGGCATTATAGAACCATCGGATAATGATTGACCGGATTGTACAAAATCATTTTCCTGTACCAGAATATGTTTCGATAATGGCACGAGATATGTTTTGGTTTCTGTACCGTCTTTGGTGGTCACGATTACCTCTTGTGAACCACGCTTACGGTTACCCATCTTAACAATACCATCAATCTCAGAAACAACAGCCGGGTCGCTTGGCGGACGAGCTTCGAACAACTCGGTTACTCGTGGCAGACCAGCGGTAATATCTTTCGATTTACCAGCGGCACGTGGAATTTTCGCCATTGTTTGACCTGCTGTAACCGGATCGTGATCATCTACAATCACGTGAGCACCTACAGGTAAGGTCATTTCACGCACCCGGTCTCCTTCACCCTTAACGGTGAGAGTAGGTACAAGTGATTTATCCTTGGAATCTGTAATTACTTTTTCTTTGTGACCGGTTTGTGAGTCAGTTTCTTCAGTATACGTGACATTTTCGATCATGTCTTTGTATTCGACACTACCGTTCAGCTCAGAAATAATCAAAGCATTATATGGATCCCATTTACAAATAGGTACACCCTTTGGAATGATGTCACCTTCTTCAACCATAAGCTCGGAACCATAAGGCACATTATATTGAGCCAAGACCTTATCGGTGTCATCTAAAATCTTGATTTCACCAACACGGCTAAGAACGACACGATGTTCTTCTTCGCCATCGTCATAATCGACAACACGTATATTTTCAAATTCGACTTTACCGCCAAATTTTGTTTTATGCTGTGATTCCTGCTCGAGTCGTGATGCCGTACCACCAACGTGGAACGTACGAAGTGTCAGCTGAGTACCCGGCTCACCAATCGATTGAGCGGCGACAACTCCAACAGCTTCACCGACCTGAACCCTTTTACCACGAGCAAGGTCTCGTCCGTAACATTTCGCACAAACGCCTCGTTCAGATTCGCAAGTCAATACGGAACGTATCTCGACTTCTTCAATGGATGTTTCAGCTATCTTCTTGGCTATTCTTTCGTCAATCAGATCGTTAGCGGCAACGATAAGCTCATCGGTTAACGGATCGTATACATCGTGCAATGATACACGACCGATAATACGCTCTTCAAGGCTTTCAACGATATCTTCATTATCTTTCAGAGCTTTCATCTTGATACCACGCAAGGTACCACAATCAATTTCGTTGATGATTACATCCTGAGATACATCAACAAGACGACGAGTCAGATAACCAGCATCCGCTGTTTTCAGAGCCGTATCAGCTAAACCTTTACGGGCACCGTGTGTTGAAATGAAATACTCCAGTACGGTCAGACCTTCTTTAAAACTGGAAAGAATTGGATTTTCAATGACTTCACTACCCGTATTCAGCGAACTTTTCTGCGGTTTGGCCATCAAACCACGCATACCACCCAGCTGACGGATCTGCTCTTTAGAACCACGAGCACCGGAATCCGCCATCATGTATACAGGATTAAATCCTTCTTTATCTTCCTGAAGTGCTTTAAACAGCGTTTCAGATACCCTGTTTGTTACACTGGTCCATTTATCAATAACCTGATTATAACGTTCGTTATCGGTAATGAAACCATTTTCATAACGCTCCTGAATATCGGCCACTTCATCCTGAGTATTTTCGATCAACTCAGCTTTCTCTTTAGGAATAACGATATCTTCAAGGTTGAAAGAAAGGCCACCACGAGTAGCCGTTTCAAATCCAAGCGACTTCATTTTATCGAGAAAGTTCGCTGCGGCATCGGTTCCTAAGGTATTAAACACTTCCGCAATTAGAGAACGCAACTCTTTCTTACCGAATGTCTGATTTTTAAACGGCAGACCATCCGGTATGATCTGATTGAATATGACACGTCCTGTTGTGGTTTTAATGGTGTCATATTTCTTCTCACCATTAACCTCTTTTTCAATACGGAGGTTAATTTTCGCGTGCGTATCGACTTTACCCTGATCATTGGCAATAATAACTTCGTCAGGTGAATAAAATGTTTTTCCTTCACCTTTTCGGTTATTACCAATCTTAGTCAGATAATAAATGCCCAGGACCATATCCTGTGACGGTACCGCAATAGGTCCGCCATTGGCGGGACTCAGAATATTATGAGAACCTAACATCAGGACGGATGCTTCCAAAATAGCATCATGACTTAACGGCAAGTGAATAGCCATTTGGTCTCCATCGAAGTCAGCGTTAAAAGCTGTACACGAGAGCGGGTGAAGCCGGATCGCTTTTTCCTCGATTAATATCGGTTGATAGGCCTGTACACCTAACCGGTGTAGAGTTGGAGCACGGTTTAACATGATCGGGTGTCCATCAATTACATTTTCAAGGACATCCCAAACAACCTGATCCCGTCTATCAACAACCTTTTTTGCACTCTTAACGGTTTTCACATAACCGCGTTCAATGAGCCTGCGAATGATAAATGGCTTATACAATTCAACCGCCATTTCTTTCGGGAGACCACATTGATTCATATTCAATTCAGGTCCTACAACAATTACAGAACGACCGGAATAGTCAACACGTTTACCCAGCAAGTTCTGACGGAAACGTCCCGTTTTACCTTTCAGCATATCACTAAGAGATTTCAACGGACGATTGTTGCTACGGACAGCATTAGATTTACGGGAATTATCGAATAATGAATCAACGGCTTCCTGAAGCATCCGTTTTTCATTACGGAGGATAACATCAGGAGCTTTAATGTCGATCAATCGTTTAAGACGATTGTTACGAATGATGACCCGTCTGTATAAATCATTCAAATCGGATGTGGCAAAACGCCCCCCTTCGAGTGGTACGAGAGGACGTAATTCCGGTGGGATAACAGGAATTACACGCATTACCATCCACTCCGGTCTGTTTTCAATATTTCTGTTGGCATATCGAAACGATTCGATGACCTGAAGACGTTTCAGGTATTTTTTCTTACGCATCATCGAGGTTTCGTTCTTAACCAACTCACGATACTTATAGGCATCCTTATCAAGATCGATCTTGCCCAGAAGAGATTCGATGGCTTCGGCACCCATCTTCACAACAAACTTATCAGGATCTTCATTATCCAATTCACTGTGTTCTTCCGGCAACTGACTCAGAATATCATGATATTCTTCTTCTGTCAGCATATCGCCCATTTTGTATCCCAAATCCCGGGCTAAGCCTGGTTGAATGACTACAAAGTTTTCGTAATAAATGATTTTCTCCAAACTCTTGGCGGAAATGCCAAGGAGATTGGCGATTTTACTTGGCAGCGATTTAAAATACCAGATGTGAACGACAGGGACGGACAATGTTATATGTCCCATACGTTCGCGACGTACTGCTTTTCTTGTTACCTCAACACCGCAACGATCGCAGATGATGCCCTTATAGCGGATTCTCTTATATTTTCCGCAGTGGCACTCCCAATCTTTTACCGGACCGAAAATCTTTTCACAGAACAAACCATCTTTTTCAGGTTTAAATGTTCTGTAATTAATAGTTTCGGGAGTTAGAACCTCCCCGTGAGAACGGGACAGGATAGCTTCCGGTGATGCGAGCGAGATACGTATTTGATTAATTTCTTTAGCCATAATTAAATTCTGCTACTTAAATGACAAGGATATGTGCTAATTCCAATTCTATATACAGGCAAACTTTTCTTCTCCTTTATTTTGAGATGTCAACTTCGAGACCGAGTCCTTGTAGTTCTCGAACTAAGACATTGAACGATTCTGGCGTGCCACCTTCGGGCAGATTTTCACCTTTAACGATGGCCTCATAAACCTTTGATCGTCCTTTAACATCATCACTTTTAACGGTAAGCATTTCCTGTAATATATTTGCAGCACCATAAGCGTACAGTGCCCAAACCTCCATTTCTCCAAGACGCTGACCACCGAATTGAGCTTTACCACCCAATGGCTGCTGTGTAATAAGAGAGTATGGACCAATGGAACGGGAGTGCATCTTATCTTCAACCAAGTGATTGAGTTTAAGCATATAGATGTAACCCACTGTGGTTTTCTGAGCGAATCGCTCACCTGATCTACCATCATGCAGATAAACTCTCGCATCTTCAGGTAACCCGGCTTCACGGAGCCAATATTTTACATCTTCAGATAAAGCACCGTCGAAGATAGGTGTTGCGAATTTATACCCGAGTTTTTTACCGGCCCAACCGAGAATCGTTTCATAAATCTGACCAAGATTCATACGTGAAGGTACGCCCAATGGATTCAGTACGATATCAACAGGGGTACCATCTTCCATAAATGGCATATCTTCAATAGGTACAACTTTTGCAACGACACCCTTGTTACCGTGTCGACCGGCCATTTTATCACCAACCTGAAGCTTACGTTTTTTAGCAATGTATACTTTAGCTTTTTGGATGATGCCGGGTGGTAACTCATCACCAACCTGAATCTGATATTTACTTCTTTTCAGATTAGTTTCGTATTCTCTACGTTTTTCCCGATAGTTTAGACACAGGCGACGTACCGTTTCATCGAGCTTTTTATCGCCCGTCCAGTTCAATCTCATGCTGAGAATATAAGGGTTCATTTCTTCAAAAAGCTCCTCCGTATATTTTACGCCTTCCGCGATGATCTCATCACCTGATCGCGTTACGACTCCCGGTGATTTGTAATCTTTAAGGAGGTTGAACATTCGGTCAACCCAGTCCCTATTCAACTTATCGAGTTTATTCTCGTATATTTCAACTTCTTTTTCAACAAGTTCTTTCTCTTTCTTACGGGAATAATTTTCTTCGCGTTTTCTACTAAAGAGCTTGGTATTTATGACGGTACCTTTTACACCGGGAGGAGTTTTCAGCGATGCATCTTTTACATCTCCGGCTTTATCACCGAAAATAGCACGTAACAATTTTTCTTCAGGTGTTGGATCGGTTTCTCCTTTAGGAGTAATTTTACCGATAAGAATATCACCGGGCTCAACCTTAGCACCTGTTCTGATGATACCATTTTCATCCAAATTACGTGTTGCTTCTTCACTGACATTGGGTATTTCACGCGTTAACTCTTCCTCACCGCGTTTGGTATCACGAACTTGTAATTCAAATTCTGTGATATGTATAGAAGTGTATATATCGTCACGAACAACCCGTTCACTGATTACAATAGCATCCTCAAAGTTATAACCACGCCATGGCATAAACGCTACAAGGACATTTCGTCCAAGAGCAAGTTCACCACCTTCTGTAGCACAACCATCGGCCAAAGGAGTGCCATCCTCAACCTTATCACCGACTTTTACAAGAGGTCGTTGATTAGCTGTTGTATCCTGATTCGTTCTTTCGAATTTGCGTAAATCATAAGAAACAATACCATCATCAAAATGTGCAAGTGCTTCGAGTTCATCACGATCATATTTAACCCGGATTTCCGTTGCACTTACATAAACGACCTCACCTTTGCCGGTTGCTGAAATAATAGCACGTGAGTCTTTAGCAGCCCGATGTTCCATACCGGTACCGACTAACGGAGCTTCCGGACGAACAAGCGGAACGCCCTGACGTTGCATGTTCGAACCCATCAATGCTCTGTTAGCATCATCGTGTTCGATAAACGGAATCAAAGAAGCCGCTACAGATGTTATCTGATTCGGAGCAACGTCCATATATTCTATACTTGATGAACGTGCTAATGCAACGTTACCATCTCTCATTCGAGAGAAAATAAGGTCATTTTTGAATTCAGCATCTTCATCTAATGGTGCATTTGCCTGAGCAATGACGGTTTCATCTTCCTGTTCGGCAGATAGATATTCAACATCATCCGATACCTTACCCTTTTCAACTTTTCGATAAGGTGTTTCAATGAAACCAAAATCATTAACCTTGGCATGCACACACAAGGAAGAAATCAGACCAATATTTGGTCCTTCTGGAGTTTCAATCGGACATAAGCGACCATAGTGTGTGTAGTGAACGTCACGAACTTCGAAACCAGCACGTTCACGGGTTAAACCACCCGGGCCCAGAGCCGACATACGACGTTTGTGAGTCAATTCAGCCAATGGATTCGTTTGATCCATAAATTGAGAGAGCTGATTCGTCCCGAAGAAAGTGTTAATGACACTTGAGATCGTTCGTGCATTTACAAGATCCTGTGGGGTGAATTGTTCCGCATCACGAGAATTCATACGCTCACGGATAGTTCGTGACATACGCGCCAGACCAATCGCGAATTGTTGCCCAAGTTGCTCGCCTACTGTACGAACCCGACGATTGCTTAAGTGGTCAATGTCATCAACCTGTGATTTCAGGTTTTTCAAACGAATCACCTCTTTAGTGATATTTACAATATCCTGCAGGGTTAATACCGTTAATTCATAATCGATATCCTGACGAAGGCGTTTATTAAGGCGATATCGACCAACTTCTCCAAGATCATATTTTTTATCACTGAAGAAAAGACGTTCCAGAACGGATCTCGCCGTTTCAGGATCAGGCATCTCACCCGTTCTGATTTGACGATAAACCTCAGCAAGCGCCGTTTCATCATTATACGTCGAATCTTTACGT
>DATFMK010000046.1:0-2444 GCA_035267005.1 Balneolales bacterium | reverse complement strand
TGGGCTTTGCCGATTGCCGATGAAGAAGGCATACAGGGCTGGATTGTTCATATCGACCGATACGGTAATCTGATTACGAATATTTCCGAAGAATTGCTTCAAAAGTATACACATGATCATGAGATGAAAATATTTATCGGGAATACGATTATACATGGTATGGATACCACGTTTGGTTCGGTTACCGAAGGGGAACCGGCTGCGATTATCGGCAGTTCAGGGATGGTCGAAATTGTAGTTAACAAAGGAGATGCTGAAGAAATGCTTGGAGTAAAAAAGGGAGCTCCCATATCGATCATGTTTCAAAAATGAAAAATTTCTGAAACTGAAACTTACAAGAGAGCCTGTCGTACGTTATCTTATAGAATGCTGTTTAACTGATCTACTCAAATTTCGAAAATGAGTAAAAATATGCTGGATGAATAGCAATTAGCCGAAAAGTATAATCAATCGAGAGATATGGCACAGCCCTTAGTTCTTCGTTCTCCAAAATATGATCGCGAATCAATATCGGTGCCCTCCGAAGCCGCTGATTTGGAAAAAGTTTTTTCCGGCACGATCTGTTCCAGAAAGGGAGATGAATATGAAATCAGGGAAAATATTATTGATCTGTTGGGTAAGCATTATGAAAAGAAATCATTGGCCCAATATTCTAATGAATGGTTTCTGACAGCTTCTCTTTATGAGGACTATTGGAGGAAGAACGCCGTAAGTTTGCTCTCCGGTCAGGATTTTCCGCTGGAAAAAGAAAAGCAGCTTTTACATCAATGGATGCCTGCAAGGAGCGACAAATGGTATCTTGATATTGGTTGCTCAACCGCACTTTATGCTCGTTTTATGGCCTCACAAACTAAATCGGCTAATGTTGTGGCCCTCGATTATTCTATGAATATGCTGCATAAGGCAAGAGAAAAAGCACGGCAAGAGCAATTGAGTTTTTATTTGTTGCGAGCCGATGCACAAGCGATGCCATTTTTCCAATCAACATTTGATGGATTGCTTTGTGGTGGCACACTCAATGAATTAACAGATCCTGTTAAAGTACTTTATGAAGCCCGGAGAATTCTAAAAAAGGATGGAACACTGTTTCTAATGCATCTCTTACAGGGAAAAACCTGGTATGAGCGCTTACTTCAGGAATCTTCAAAATTAGGTGGTTTATCGTTTTGGAATATAAAGCAAAGCAATAATATGTTTCATCAGACTGGTTTCGAAGTGGACGAACAGGAAACTTATGGATGGGTTTGTTTCTCCCGTTTAAAAGCGGTTTAACCTGAATTATTTACGTAAGCTACAAGAATGAATACCTATCATATTGAAAAAACAATATTTTGTATAAAATAAAGTTTTCTTCAAATTTGAGGACACTAAAAAGAGCTGCGAAATTTTGACGTGCTCTGCGTTGAATTTAAAAATCCTTATCAAGGCACCATAGTGCCTCTCATGCGCTTTTTAATTTCGCCTTGATCACGACAAAATTTCTTGGTGAATAATCCGGGTTACATCACATTCGGTCGGGAGCGGTGATGCCTAAAATATGTAACCCATTGGCCAGCAATTGGACAAGTACTTTCATTAAAGTAGTTCGTGCATAAGCCAAATTCACATCTTCACCCAAAACATGGCAGTGATGATAAAACTGGGTGAAATCACTGGCCAGATCATTCAAATACGTAATCAGTCGATGCGGTTCTTTGCTACCGGCACTTTGTTGAATGATCTCCGGAAATTGAAGCATATCCTTGATCAGCGTGATTTCAGCTTCATGCTGTAAAAGGGCAAGGTCCGGTTGACCTTCGAAATCATATTCTTCAGCCACTTTTCGTAAAATACTTTGAATCCGAGCATGAGCATACTGAAGATAAAAAACGGGATTTTTTTCACTCGCTTCTTTAGCCTGACCAATATCGAATTCGAGGTGTGTTGTTGGAGAACGCATAAGAAAGAAGAAACGAGTGACATCGGAACCCACTTCATCCATCAATTCATCAAGTGTTACGAAATTGGCTTTTCGGGTACTCATCTTAAATGGCTTGCCATCTTTAACCAATGTGACAAATTGATAGACAAGAACATCAATTTTACTCTGATCAAAACCTAATGCTCTGACACCGGATAAAACATCCGGATAAGTAGCAATGTGATCTGCACCAAAGATATCTATACAAAGATCATATCCCCGTTTAATTTTATTGGTGTGGTATGCGATATCCGGCAATCGATAGGTGGGTTCCCCTGAACTTTTAATGATGACAGTATCTTTATCTTTACCAAATTCAGTGGTTTTAAACCAGGTAGCTCCATCGGCTTCATAAACCAAATCCTGTTCCCGAAGTTTATTGACCACCTCATCAATAGCTCCATCTACATAAAGATCGTGCTCATTGAAAAAATTATCCATTTTAATATTCATACGTTCCAGAGTCGCCTGAATATCTTTAAAA
>DATFMK010000045.1:0-3505 GCA_035267005.1 Balneolales bacterium | reverse complement strand
ATGGTAGAAATATGACCGGCTCGTTGTATCGCAATCAAAGCATGGTAAATATCTATGGTTTGGGCCAATATTCCCAGCATAAAAGCTAAACTTCCGGCTATAAGGATACTATTCGGTGAAAATCTTGTAGAACGCTTGCCATTTAGTGAATCGACAAGGACTTTAATGGTCAGAGCCAACGCCGCTAAAGCAGCAAGAGTGATTAGTGTCATAAATAATATTCCACCCTGATAAAATAAATATAAATGTGGCATAGTTGCCTCCATTTTGCGTTTAAGTTCATCACAAAATTACACCGGTTCAAAGTAAAATTATGTTGATTGTCGATAAACAACAGGTAAATGTCGACGATTGATTTTTTAGAAAAAGAATATGATAGCAAACAAAGTATTTTTTTAAAGTATTAATGAATTATTTTCGAAATCTTTCCTCAACTATAATATTTGTCATTCCGAGATTGTCGAGGAATCTATCAACGAATGTAAGCCTTAATTCAATTTATAGATAATTAAAGGTTTATCACATTAAAAGATACTTCCAATTACAGTCTTTTAGATTTAAAGTAAAGAATTAATACACTCAGATTTTTAGCGAAATAATGATCTGCTTTTATATTGGATAATCTTTGGTGGAAATCTATCGATCTCTAATCTATGGTTCATGTTTTTCATCGACAAAATCCATTCATTTGTCGATAAACAATAGCATATATTCAGGGGCCTGCCTATTATTACAAATAAAGAAAGCCAAACTTTTGTATCTTTTATAACTGATAATTATAGGCTTATAAAGATTTCGGCAAGTCAGATTTTTTATTAATGAGAATAACCATTCGAAAAAGTGTTCGACATATTTTGTTCTGGCTGATGGTCGGGATATTTATGGTGTTGGTATTTGGTCCGACAACAGGAGATAACGGATATGAACAAAGCCTCCTGTTTGTTTTAGTTTTATTACCCATTTTAGCCGGCGCTACTTATCTGATCATTTACTACCTGGTACCAAATTATCTGCTCAAACATCGATTTATCTTATTCGGACTGTTCACGAGTTATACCTTTATCGTTGCGGCATGGGTGGCTGAAATGATGGTTATGTTCATGCTCGTACTCATTTATCAAAATCAGTTGCAAAAGATAAATCCTCGTATTCATGATATAGGTTATCTTACCGGAACGATGTTTTTGGTGATTCTGCCGGCCATAGCCATTCACATTACCAGGCAGTGGTACAGGGAACGGGAGGTTAATGCACGATTGAAACAGGAAAAGCTGGAATTGGAATTGTTTGCAAGACAGAAAGAACTCGATTATTTAAAAGAACAGATACATCCCCATTTCCTGTTCAATGCCTTGAATAATCTATACGGACTAACACTGGAGAAATCGGATGACGCTCCCGGCCTGGTACTCCGTCTCTCGGAATTGCTTGATTATATCCTCTACAAAAGTGACCAAAAAATGGTCCCGCTGACGGATGAAATTAAACATATTCACAATTACCTGGATGTACAAAAGATCCGTTTCGGGGACCGGCTTAATCTGTCTATTAATATCGACGCCGGGTTAGATCATTATGAGATTGCCCCGATGCTGTTGCTACCTTTTGTGGAAAACAGTTTCAAACATGGGGTATCGGTGACCTCCGGACATAGTTACGTATCAATGCGATTGTCTGTTAATAGCAATTTACTTCATTTCGAAATCGACAATTCAATACCAACATACCTGCCGGAGAAATCGAATCATGGCGTGGGATTGGCCAATGTCAGTAAAAGGTTGGAACTGTTATATGGCAAACACTACAGCCTGGACGTCCAACAGTTTGAAAATGAATACAGGGTAAAACTGTCCATTCCTTTGGAGAGGGGAAAATATGAATAAATGGAAATGCATGATCGTCGATGACGAGCCGGTGGCCATCCGCATACTGCGGCAGCATTTAGATAAACTCAGCACATATGAGGTGGTCCGGACCGATACAAACGCCACCGATGCCTTCGAATATCTGGGCAGAAATTCAGTGGATTTGTTGCTTCTCGATATCGAGATGCCGGAATTAAACGGACTGGATCTATTCCGATCGCTGAAAAATCCACCGGGACTGATTCTCGTGACCGCGCATCGCGACTATGCCGTCGAAGGTTTTGAAGTGAACGCCATCGATTATCTCATGAAACCCGTATCGTTTTCCCGATTGCTGGAAGCACTTCAACGGTTTGAGCATCAATATGCGGATCCGGAGCCTGTTCCGAATCTCAATCAAAAAAGATACCTGTTTGTAACTGTAGATCGCATAAAACGGAAGATTGATCTTGATGATATCATCTACATCGAAGGATTAAAGGATTACGTTCAGATCCGAACAAATAGCGAAACCATTATCACAAGAGAAACAATGAGTGATATGGAGCGACAACTACCTGAGGATACATTTCTTCGCATACACCGGTCCTTTATCATTAATATGGATAAAATCCGGACCGTCAGTTATGACGAAATCACCTTAGAAAAAGAAACCCTGCCGGTCGGACGTACTTATCGAACAGGGGTTATGCAACGACTTCATATCGAGTAGGACACATTTTTGATGCCCTTCCTATGCTACTTGTTTAAACCGAATTATTCACGTTTAGAAGATCTCTCACCAAAAAACGGCTTCGAGATGATGTCCTTTGTTGCTGTTTATGGGCTTCATCAACGTCCCTTAGCGTCATTACGAACAGAGGGAGAAATCTTAAAATGGAATATTCATTTAAAAACAGTGCTGCGACGCAATATCACTGCAAATAAATTTTATAATTGCTTTATAACCCTACAAGGAGAACCTACCGCGAGCGTATTTGGGGGAATGCTTTTGGTTACGACACTTCCAGCCCCGATGGTACAGCCATCACCGATGGAAACACCGGGAAGTAGCACACAATTACCTCCAATCCAGACATCATTCCCAATCGAAATCGGACTGGTGGAACCGATGTGTTTTCTGCGTTCCTCGAGGTCGAAGGGGTGACGTGCGGTATAAATCTGTACATTTGGAGCGATAAAGACATTATCTCCAATCGTAACCGGAGCGCAATCCAGTATCACAAAATTGAAGTTGATGAATATATTGTCGCCCATAGTGGTATTAATCCCATAATCCACCCGGATTGGCTTTTCGATATGTACGTCATCTCCCACACTTCCGAAAATTTGTTTTTGTAACCGCTCTTTTCCCTCTTTATCCCTGGGAGCCGTCGCGTTAAACTGGTCGACCAGCTCCCTCGTTTTAAGCCGAATTTCTACCAACTCCGGATCCCTGGTATTATAGGGCTCACCACTAACCATTTTCTCTTTTTCAGATTTCATCTATAGGTTAAATTTTAATTGTATTGTTAACACTTATAAAATAGGAATTTTTATCCAAGAGAGGCAAAGTTGTAAAAAAGAAACAGAGATGCATCCAAAATGATATAATTAATGTGAGGTTCGATTAAGCTTATAATCTATCTACTTAATAAAAG
>DATFMK010000044.1:0-2004 GCA_035267005.1 Balneolales bacterium | reverse complement strand
AATTAAATGAAAAAACAAACGTAGCCGGCGAGCAGGTTCAAACCATCGCACTAAAAGCTCTTGAGGGAGCTGCTAACAGTCGGTATGCTTCTGAAAGGTATACACCGGAAAAACGGGAAGAGAAAAACCAGAAAGCGGACTGATTTCATGTCCCAATGTCTCAACTGCGGTTTTTTAGATTTAAAGTGAAGAATTGGTAATCCTTTGAAGTGAGAAGCACTCTTATATGGTCTAAAAGAGGAACTCGAGGGATCTAACAACGGCGAGTGACTTTGGCCTGTTATAGTTCATTTTAAATGTTTCCAAGCGTCATTAGATTCCTCCGCTTCGGTGTTTTTTAGACTATGAGTGGTGGAATTACTAATCTTCCATAAGGAAAAGTCCGTCATGATGTTATCCCGAGGGATTCGAGGGATCTTTCAACGGGAAAATAATTTCTTTAACTATTTATTTAATAAAAAAATACCATTTTTATTGGATTCCTCCAACGCTGCCGGAATGGCAGTTTTTATTTCAACGCAGAGCATGGCTTAATTTTGCCGCTTTTTTAGCGTTCTCAAAATGGAGGATCGGTTTATTTTTTATAAGTGTAATAATTAACAATATGATATGTTTTTTTCTTGTAGCTTACGTGAATAATTCGGGTTATAGCAGCTAAATTCTATAAATACCCAGTAACATTTAAAATTATGGATTAATTGGAGGATATTTATGTTACGGCACATTCAGAAATACTGTTTCTATATGTTGGTTGGCATTGGTTTTGTAGCCGCTGCTTCATTTTCGTCATATGGACAGATCGAACGCAGTAATAACAAGCCCAGGATGAGTCCTAATGCAACGGTTAGTCAGACCATCGGAACGACCGTCGTCACGCTGCATTATGGTCGCCCGGGAGTAAAAGGCCGGAAAGTATTCGGCGGATTGGTTCCGTACAATAAGATCTGGCGTGCCGGCGCCAACGAAGCTACTGCCATCAACTTTTCAAAAGATGTTAAGGTACAAGGACAGTCACTCAAAAAAGGCTGGTATTCTCTGCATATGATTCCAACGGAAAAAGAATGGACGATCATCTTTAACTCATCTATTAAATGGGGATTGGATTATGATCAAAAGAGTGATGTTTTGCGGGTAAAAACCACTCCTGAGGAAGCTCCGATGCATGAATGGCTGATGTATTCCTTCAGGAATCTAAAAAGCAATTCCGCCGATCTGGTTTTGAACTGGGACAAAACGGCCGTTCCGATTACAATAACGACGGAATGAAAGGACTTCGAGCATTGGAAGAATTACGTAGAATGGAAAACGAATTCCACTTAAAATATTCAGATTACAATGAGTAATGAGTAATCTCTGTGTATCCACTTTGTGTGATCTGTGGTTAAATTTTACTTAGATATCCGTTTAAATCCGGAATGATTTTTTTGAGGATTGTTTATGCACTCCCATCCGAGAATTTCTGCATTCTGTATTCTCAAATACTATTCTTAAGGAGAGCTCGTGGCCATGGAAAAGATGAAACTCAGTAAAGCATTTACACTGATCGAACCGGGTCCCGTTGTGTTTGTGACGACTTATGATGGCATAAGGGATAACATCATGACAATCTCATGGACCATGGTGACGGACTTTACCCCGATTTTCGCCATTACTACCGGGCCATAGAATCATCCCTATGTCGCGCTTTGCAAATCCCGTGAATGCATAATAGCCATTCCCATTATTAATCTGATCGATCAAGTTGTGGGGTACCTGCTCCGGTGAAGATATAGACAAATTTGAAAATTTCGGATTAATTCCGGTGAAGGGAAAACATGTGAATTCGCCCCTGATTAAGGAATGTCTGGCTAATATCGAGTGTAAAGTGACCGATATCGTCGAAAGGCGCAATATCGTTGTTTTGGAAGGTGTTGCCGCTTACCTCGAAAGTTCACGAAAAGAGAAAAGTACACTGCACGCCATTGGTGATGGCACGTTTTCGGTGGATAGACGTAAATTGAATCG
>DATFMK010000043.1:0-4398 GCA_035267005.1 Balneolales bacterium | reverse complement strand
AGCAGCAGCAATGGGCAATGAAGCCTGTTTGAAGGAAGAAAGTTCACCGGCAAGCACCTCACGTTTTATTTCAAGTCCAACTACAAAAAAGAAAATAACCATTAATGCATCATTGATCCAGTGCAGCAGAGAATAAGAAAGAACATATTGGCTGAAACCAACTACAAAAGTCTGGTGGAAAAAGTGAACATAAAGATCCTGCCACTTTGAATTTGCCCAGAAAAGTGCAACTAGTGTCATTACCATCAATAAAATACCACCTGAGGCTTCTATCCTCAAAAATCGCTGAAATGGAGAGACTATATTTTCAATTACCTGTTGAGTTGTTGTTTTTTTCATTTAGTAATATTTATCGTTGAATTAGTGTAACAACAGAATGTATGATTGGTTCATGGCCTCCAGGGAACTGAGCGCGGTGGTCTCACGACCGGTATGAGCCTGAGGTAGTGTGAGGGAGTAAACAGGGGCTGAGCGAAAGCTATATAAAATTTGTTTCATTTTAAATAATATTAAACATTCCCGATAGGCATATAAAATTATCTGTAATAAAAAAAAACTATCATTAAGGGGTTAGAAAATGATTTTTAAAATTACTTTATTGAAGAAAGTAAAATGGTTATATTGTATGTATCTGATAAATACATGGTTGCATTTGACTGATTCAGGCTGTTTCTAATTTATTTTAAGAAATTTAAATCAATTTCGACTCCAAAAAATGACCGTTCAGCTAATTTCTGATTTAAATATTTGCAATGTAAAGAAGCATATCTTAATTTTAATTTTAAATTCCATTCAATATATATGATATTAATATAAAAAGCATGAAATTATTACAAAATAAAAATAAATTAGTGTGATATTCTTTCGAATTAACTAATTGCTTGTTGATTTTATGAAAAGGAATTTTGCCCGACATGCCTGTTGCATGTTTGAAAGGGCAACGCATTTCAGGATACATTTTAAGATACAGGATTATTTCATACTTATTCTTACTTAACAGAAACCCGGTACCAGCAGAAAAGCTAATGTAGGCGTAAGTTCAGAAAGTTATTGAAGCTTTAATCTTTAGGCTGTCATTAAAAGTAATTTGACTTATGAAAGTCAACAAACATTTCATTAACAGTGAGTAAAGATTTTAATTATTCTAAAGAGCCATTATGCAGACAAGTTTACCTGTTTTATTAATTTTAGCACGTTCACTATGAAAAGGAACAAACTTGATAAAATTCAGCTTTCTGAGATTATGTATTTTTCAAAATGCGGAGTATATACACTTGCTTTGCTTAAAGGTGATAAACAGGAAATTATTGAACATTCACTGGAAAACCTGGAATTGATGTTACCCGATAAAACCTTTTTTCGTATACACCGGGGATTCCTGGTGAATCTGGAGGAAATAGAAGAAATTCTACCGGGCAGGTCCCCGAACAAAGTAATATTGTCTGACGGCAGTAAACTCCCTGTTTCCAAACGGAAACGAAGGGCACTTATAGCGCAGATAGATCCGGTGTAGAGGAGGTAGAGGGAAAAGTTATTCAGTTGATTATTCAGTGGTAATCCGATGGCTATCGGATCAGTTGTTTGTCCGAAAGCCTTCGGACCGGTTGTTTGTTCGGTAGATGGTTCATCCGATAGCCATCAGCAATTTTATTGCTATAGTTTATTTTAGTTATTTGAATCTGAATTTTAGTTTGTAATCACAGAGCCATGGTATTTTAGGGCAGATGCCTTCCCTTTCTAATCTGGATGATATATCATTATATTGATTTTTCAGATTTACATATTCATGATCTCGGTAGAATGTAACAATAATATAATCATCTTTAACTTTAATATCTCCTTCCATATTGGTGAAAAGTTTTTCTGATAGCATGGCTGCGGTCCATTGTCTGTAAGGTTTTGGAAGCTTTTGTCTGAGTTTATATGCTGCGGCCTGAGCAATCAGCGCCAACGTCTGTTTTCCGTATTTTATGTTAAGATTAAAGGTGGATGCCCTGTTCCAGCCCATATCGCCTTCAAAATTAAAAAATTCTTCAATTGTCCATCTTTGTGGAAATATGTGAGACAACAATTCTTTCGCATCTTTATCTGAGGTGGTGATAAATCCCTTATAAGTATATTCATTTTCCACCTCGCCCTCGCGTTGCGCAAGAAGTCTGAATTTCTGGGGCTTGTTTTTGTATTGGAAAGATGATTCTGCAATTGCATATCCTGCCCACAATGGACGGTAGTTAAGTCGGGGAAAACTATCCACGACACCTTTATTATTCATCACAGGCATAAGCATGTCCAAACCAGGGTGTTTATAAAAATAATTGCAGATCTCATGAGAAAAATGCTCTTTGTCAGCCAGTATTAGTGCCTGTTTTACCCCAGAGCTTTCAATGATGTTTATAAGTTGCAGGGTTGCCTGAGTGCAGGTTTTGCCGCTGGCCGCCGTGGTAAATGCAAGGGGTTGTCTGGTATTTACATCCGCACAAAAGAAGGTTTGCATCATTTTTTTTGCGGGCAAATCCGGCCTTTTCTTTTTTTTGGGCATTATTCTCTGTGAGTGTGACTCTATCCGGTGCGGGTCCAGGGCCAAAACCTGTTGCGTTGAATAATGTCCATCTGCTATTCTCAGAGAAAGAAGTGCTTTCTGCAAATCTTCAAAATCTTTTACTGTATGCTTGTCTAATAAATGATGAATACTCTCATCGGAGGCAAGAAAGGAAAGTCCGTTTACCAGGGAAAACCCCTGGTGGCATAATGATCCCTTTTCGCGGATGCGGTGAACACAAAGAGCCGATTCATTAACCATCTGCATGGCAAGATGAGGATCCACAGTATTATCCCGAAATACTCCCTTTAAAAGATCCCATGTACCCAGACGTGCCAGTTCAGGGACTAATAACCAAAGTCCCATATGGCTGCTGGATACTTTGCAGGCCAATTGTTCTCGTAAATATCGCTCATTATTTTGAACCGATACCTTTGCCTGAACCTGGTTCCTTCTTGTTTGCTGGATCTTTACATCCAACTCCTTTTCTGTGTTTTCAGGATCTAATTTATAGAGTTTTTTTTTGTAAGCCGTAATGGGTTATCGTTCTTTCTACACTTCTCTTACTTACTTTCATCCCCATCTGGCTTAATTTTTGGGCAATCACAGCTACACTTATTTTCGGATCGAGAAACCGCAGTCGTATGATTTGTTTTTCAACCTCCTGCTTCCTGACATAGTTTCTTTTTGGACCCCTTGGTTTATCAATAAGGGCATCGGATCCACGATGAATAAATCCTTTTTTCAGCTGGTAATAGCGTTGCTCGGTGTATTTATATTTCTTAATACTCTTATTTACACCGATTCCGTAGGTGCCTTCGATGAGCATCAACAATTTCAGAGTTGGTTTGTCATCGGTTTTGATATTGAGCTTTTTAAAGTCAACATCGGGAAGTTTAGATGTATTGTTTTCCGCCATGACTAAATTTATTTGTGGCGGTAATATAGTAATAATTATCAATATTCACAAGTCAATAAAGATAAACATTTTCCTTTTTATAGTATTTTTGTTAAAATCGCAATCTATTACCTCAAATCAATTACCGCCTTATTTAATTTTAGTATCACGAGTTTAAATATGGCGGTAACATCTTAAGGCTGTTCCTGAAAACTAAAATGAAACAGCTTAATAAAAAGCTTGATAGCCATCGGATTATCTACCTGGACCCCTTATAGATTGTTTCAAGATTTTCATATGGTTTCAGAAGTTCCAAATTGTTTCAGTTTGCACGCTCTTACTATACTATAATGGATAAACGCTGCAAGTCACGTAGTGACAACATTATGGAAGAAAATTTATGAAATAAGACGTACTCAAATTTTATTACGTTGCCATTTGTATTACCGGCAATGTAAACCTGAATGCGGTTCCCTTTCCGCGCTGACTGTTCACTTCAATCTTACATTTATGCAGATCCATGATCTTCTTGACAATGGCCAGTCCGAGACCAGCATTGCTTTTTGGTGAGTCACCTTTGTAATATCTTTCAAAAATATAGGGTAGTTCATCCTGTTTGATCCCTTCTCCGGAATCAACAATCTTCACTTCTACCTGGTCCGGTAATAGCGGATTGATCTCAATATTGATGTAATCTCCTTCTTTGCAGAATTTTAGCGCATTGTCAATCAGGTTTTGCAGTACCCGGTCGATCATTGAAATGTCGGCTTCAACCAGGGGTATATTTTTGTCAATTAATGTGTTGATACTTATTCCCTGCTTTTGCGATAATATCCGGTATTTATTAGCCACATCATTCACCAGTTCGGCAATTGAAAACTTCTCAGGTACCAGCTTTGCCTGGTTCGATTGCAATTTGGACAATTCGAACAGATCGCTTACCTGTTTTTTCAGGTGATCG
>DATFMK010000042.1:0-2711 GCA_035267005.1 Balneolales bacterium | reverse complement strand
ACAAAAATCCTTGGTTCTGCATAACCTTCCCGTAATTTATTTCGCTGCCTATTATATACTAACCCCAAAAATCTCTGGATAATTTCACGAACGAAACTGTGTATTAACAATTACATTCATAAAATGACGCGATTAGATGTTGCTTCTTGTTCGAAATGACGCTTAGAGGCGTTGATAATTAATGTTCGACACATTCAACGGCGTCATCTCGAACCCGCTTTTTGGGTGAGGATCTTAGAAATGTTTTCAATGGTAAAAAAAATTTAAAGCACAGATAATTATACCGCACTTATATTAACGTGAGTTCGATATAAGAAAAACAAATAGGTAACGAATCCCTCCGAGACCTTCTGTTATTACTTGTACTGATAGTGGTTTGTGGTTGGTAGTTAGTTGTTAAAAAAAATGATCAAAACGATCAACAGCGCATAACAAACTACCAACAATAGACCACTAACTTTTACCTATCATTTATATGGCAGGGTTTAATAAGTCTAACCCGAATTATTCACGTAAGCTATAAGAATGAATACCTATCATATTGAAAGAACAATATCCTGTAAAAATAAAGTTTTCCTCAAATTTGAGGAGTCTAAAAAGAGCTGCGAAATGTTGCCGTACTCTGCGTTGAATTTAAAAATGCTTAATCACTGTACTCTTGTACGTTTCATACTCATTTTTAATCTTGAAAGCTTTCAGGACACGACAAAATTTCTTGGTGAATAATCCGGGCTAATGTTATATCGAATTTACGTTCTGTTAACTAAAACGGTATAAACTTAAGATAACGAGTGGGTAACAAAAAGATTATAGGGACAATATTTTCACCAAAAACGTGGTTTTTATGTTGAAATAACTAATTAAGACGTCAACAACTTGAGTAATTCACGTAATGGTAATGCGTGAATGGAAAGGAGTCTGGAAATGAATAAAAGATTTCCGAAGATTATTTATGCTTTCGCAAGTATTGTTTTAGCTGTTTTAGTTTTTCGTTTTTCTGCAGGAGATGGGGCATCAAGGGCGTCCATGTTTATCTATCCTCATACATATAAAAATACACTCAAAGATGCCCGGGATCAGCCTTTGAATGATTTACAGGATTTAAATAATTCCCTGGTGAATATTGCCAAAAATACCAATCCGAAGGTCGTGACAGTGTTTGTAAGTAAGGTGGTTGAGGGACAAGTACAGCCATTTAATTTTAATCCCTTCGATTTTGGACCCTTCCCGTTTTTTAACCAGGTACCACAGGAAAAAGAATATGAAAAGGGGATGGGATCCGGAGTTATTGTAAGGAAAAATGGATATATCCTTACCAATAATCACGTTGTTAGTCACTCCGATTCGGTTGTTGTTAAATTGTATGATGGCAAAAAGTTACCCGCTAAAGTCGTCGGGACCGATCCGAAAACAGATCTTGCCGTGATAAAGGTAAATGCCAGCAACCTTCCGGTGATGCAAATGGGAAATAGCGACAGCTTACATGTGGGACAGCTGGTAATGGCTGTCGGAAGTCCGTTGGATCCCAATTTATCTAATACAGTGACGCTGGGTATCGTCAGTGCAAAAGGACGTGAACACCTACATCTGGCCCATTATGAGGATTATATCCAAACCGATGCGGCGATCAATCCCGGAAATTCGGGCGGTGCACTGGTAAATATGAATGGAAAATTAGTGGGAATTAACTCCGCTATTGCAACACAGTCGGGGGGCAATCAGGGAATCGGTTTCGCTATTCCTGTGAATATGGCGAAAAATATCATGGATCAGATTATCAAATATGGTAAAGTTAAGCGAGGATTTTTGAATGTTGAAGTCAGATCGGTTGATCCGACTATGGCTCAGGCACTTGGTTTAAAAAATAGTCACGGTGCATTGATATCTGACGTGAATGGAAATCCCGCTAAAGCGGCCGGACTCAAACAGGGTGATGTGGTGATCAAATTAAATGGGAAACCGGTTAAAGACGCGGATCAACTCAGTAATGATATTGCAGGAACCCTACCGGGTACTAAAGTAAAACTGACCATCCTGAGAAATGGTAAGGAGAAGACGATCGAGGTTAAGCTTGGCGAAATGAATAGTAAAAATGAAGAGTCCTTTACCGGCAATGGAAACACGGGTAAACTGGAAAAATTGCTTCATTTTTCCGTTGATAATCTGAGTAAACATTTAAAAAATAAATACGGCATCAATCGTGGCTTACAAGGAGTCGTGGTAACCGGTATTGACAAAAATAGTCAGGCTTATGCCAACGGATTAAGAGAAGGAGATGTGATTATGGAAGCCGGATATAATGGCAAGCGACAAAGAGTCCAAAATATTAAAGGTTTTACTAAATCCATGTCCGGAGTCCATAAAGGAGATGCCGTTTTCCTGCAAGTTTACGATCCCAGTCAAAATACGGATTTGTATCTCGCCTTTCAGTTATACTGATTTTAACAAGATATGCTGATTATTTAAAGCCTCTGTCGATTTACGACAGAGGCTTTTTTATGTTTATTTCTCGTTCCCAAAGTCTCTTTGGGAACGCCATTTTGGAAGCTCTGCTTCCGGAACAAAATTATGTCTGATGAATTCAGGTAAATAAAAGCATTTATACTATTTCAACGCAGAAATTATGAGAAAAGAGCGATCCGGTACATAGATAAAACGCCCAATATCGTCATTTCGAACGGAGAGAGAAATCTTAAAAACGCGGTAAAGAG
>DATFMK010000041.1:0-6691 GCA_035267005.1 Balneolales bacterium | reverse complement strand
AACCGTAACCTGGAATATCGGTCCGGTTATTCAGTTTATAGATCACATTCGCTCTTCCGTTGTCATCCAAGACTTTTAGTAAATAACGATAGCCAACATCTCCCGCCGTCAAATGTTTTTTCCGTACATTTTTAACGATGTTGTCTACGACCGCTTTTTTATATTTCGGATTAACCAGATCCATATAAACAGCCATAGCATTGGCCGTCTGACTGCCTGTCGCGTATTCTTTGGTTTTTTCATGGAAGAACTTATTGTTGAAGGCGGTTTTTACCTTAGCTGCTAACTCTTTATAATGAGCGGCGTCATCGGGTTTATTCAACAAGTCGGCCACATTTTGCATGATATTCAGATCATAATAATATGTCGCTGTTGCGGTCACTCCCATAGGAGTTAATTGAGATACACCGGGAGGTTTGGGACCGATATCATACCAATCACTCAAACCAAACGAAAGAATGTGGTTCTGAGCTCTTGATTGTAAATAATTCACATAACTTTTCATCATAGGATAGCTTTGATAAAGCACCCGTTGATCACCGTACCATTCATAAGTGTACCATGGAACAATAATACTGCTACTGCCCCATTCAGGTGAATCGAGAAAACCATCTTTAAATCTGGCATATTCCGGAGCAATCTCGGGAACGAGTCCGTTCGGATGCTGAGCCGCTTCCATATCCTTGATTATCCTGCGAAAGATATTGGCAATATGGTAATCATAATGTATTGAATTCCCCATTAAATGATCCTGTTCCAGCCATCCCAGCTTTTCCCGATGAGGGCAATCGGTAAACAAGCTCACCATATTACTTTGGATCGCCCAATCGATTAACTTATAAATCTTGTTGAAAAGCTCATTCGAACTGGTGAAATGTCCCGCGTGTTGTGTAGCATTTCGAAAATGCCAGCTTTGGATTTTTTCCACAACCGGCAGATGATTGGGATTCGGTTTCCCGGCCGGAACCGCACCTTCAACCTGTAAATAACGAAATCCGTAATATGAAAAACGCGGATGCCACGATTCGCTTCCATCTCCATCCAGAATATATCTAAAATATGAAGGTCCGCCCGATCCTCTTTGACTCACAGTTCCGTCATGATTCACTACTTCCCCCGGTACAATCTTAACCGTATCGTTTTTCTGACCTTTTACAACGATATAGGGAATGGCTGAACAGTTTTGTCCCATATCATACACCCAGGTGCCGGGTTTAATTTTTTGTACTTTTTGGGGATGAAAATGATTGAAAAATTTGATGGGATCTTCGATTTCAGCGTGCAGATGAGGCGGACCGGGGACAACTACCGAAGATTTCCAGCCGGAAGTATTAAAACCGGACGTATCCCAACCGGGTTGTTTCAAATTGGCATTAAAATCTTCTCCGCCATATTCATTAGAATAGATAATCGGACTTGGCGACGTTTTCCATTGATCATTACTGATGATATTTTTCACGGTCCCGTCCGTAAACTCAATTTTTAACCGGCAGATCATTTTGGGATGTCCGTATGCCAGGGTCAGTTTCCGATACCGTTTGGGTTTATTTCCTGATGGGATATAATAAAAACCGTTTCCGAGCATGACGCCGATCGCATTTTTCCCCTGTTGAAGCTGATGGGTCACATCAAACGTCATATACAGCGCTTCTTTATTAAATTGAGTCCAGCCGGGATCGAGAAAATCTTTACTGACTTTTTCCCCATTAATATGCAATTCGAACTGACCTACTCCACTTATGAAAATCGTAGCTTTTTTAATGGGTTTGTTGATCGAAATACTTCTTCTCAGTAAAGGCAAGGTATCATTACGTGCTTTCTTTTTATTGTAATGTTCTCCGGGTAAGATAATTTTATCTTTGGGAAGTTTATTATAGGCAATCCATTGGGCTCCTCTCCAGGCATTTTGTGTTAACAAACCCATCTGCCATGTATTTGCTTTACTCCAGCTAACATCTCCTTTGTTATCCCACACCTCCACTTTCCAATAATATGTTTTTGTGGATTTCAGAGTTTTTCCATTGTAAGGAATCTGAATAGAAGCGTCGGTTTTTACTTTCCCAGAATCCCATACATTGCCATCATTTTGGGCTAAATCATGCGTATTATCGGCAACCAAAACACGATAAGCCGATTCCGTCACATCTTTTTGATCGGACTGCAGTTGCCAGGATAAATGCGGAATCTGTTGGTCAATCCCGAGTGGATTTTTATCATATTCACAACGTAAATGGATAATTTTCAAATTTTGTGCATACGTAAACAATGGGAATAAAATCAAAGAAACCACGAGAGATATCATCCACATTTTATGATCATTCATAATAATACCTTATCTCACTTATCAACAATTAAATAACGCTATTCCATTATATTATCTTCTATGCAATAAAATTTTTACCCATCGAACCCATAAAATTTGGAAACAGTTATATTACTATATTTTCAATTGTGATATAAATTCAATCTCCAACTTTGATATACTAAAATTGCTTTTTGGTTAATGGAATCAGTGTCACAGGACCCAACAATCCGGATGGAACGGTCTTCCAGTCAGCAGCATTGAAATGGTGATAATTAATATTGACGAAATTGATATTATAGAACTTCTGCCATTTTTTGCCTTGACGATCATAAAAAGCAATTCGATTTGAACCATTATTGGATACTTGAATTTTCAGTGTGTTCTCCCCTTTTTTCAAGTACTTACCCACTTTTGCTTCGAATGGGAAGGCCCATAAAATTCCTACATCCTGTCCATTCAGCTTTACACGAGCTCCAAAATCCACTTTACCGAGTTTGAGTACCCAATTATCCGCTTGTTCATCAGGCATCTGAAAATGAACGATATAATCACCGGTTCCGGCAAATGTTTTGGCACTGTCATTTAGACTTGTCCATGAGTGTAAATTTTTCATTGTGAAATGCCCCGGAATGGTCGGCCACCCGTGGCCAAATGAAAAATGCCACGGACCATTTATAGTTACAGGTTGACCATTTATTAGATAATAATGCCATGGCTGACCAGAAATTTTTTTATTGGCATATGTTCTTACAATCATCGTTTCACCCGGTTTGAGTTGTAAGTACACTTGTGTTTTTCCATTGACTGTTTTTGTTTTTGCCACACCCGATTTACTTGTGTAAGGATCAAAAATCGCGGCTGATTCCGCTACAGCGCTCAATGGAATCCAGGAATCAACCGTTTGATGTTGCAGATTGGCTATGAAATAAACCTTTCCATTATTCCATTTTCGCCTGATGAAGGAAAGTCCTTGATCTACCATCGGTTCTCTGGAGACTCCGGACATGGCTAACATTTTCTCCAGATTTGTTCCGGTAATTATTTTACCACTTCCAAGATATTGTGATTGATCTTGTGTAAAATTCGATTTTGCCGGGAAAGTTTTCATCACCTTTTTCATTTCATTCTGCCGGGTGGCTAATTGTCCCAAACCAGGAACATGTGTTGGCATATGATCTAAAAAGATTACCTTGCCACCGTTTTTTATGAGACGCAATACCGCTTTAAGCGTAGCAACGGGCATAAATTTACAGGCAGGTACCACCAACGCTTTATAACGGGCTCCCGGTGTTTGGAGTTTGCCATTAATCACTTTCGTTTTCCTGAGATAACGATCCGATATATAGTCCAGACTATATCCATCTTTTTTTATTTTGTTTGCCGCTTTATAAAACGAAGTGGGCTGCAACCACTGACTATTATCCCCTGTCGAAAATTGATAGACCAACGGCTTTTTGATCTTGTAATATTGATCCTGAATCGGCCAATAAAGCAAAAAGTCGTTATCCGGTTTGCCGGATTGCAGAAACGATTGCGAGCGGGTTATATATTTATCAAATCCGGGAATATCATGCCATGTCGGACTGTAGGGAGAATAATCGACCGATGCATAAAATTGCCAACCTGGCCACGGTGCTCCTTTGGGCGAATAAGGCGTTCCCTGATATACCACATGATTAATCCCCGCTAAAAACACCCGGTCCAAAACAGGTTTAGTAATGGAAAAACGTGACCTGAAGTGCTCGATCATCCAGGTAAATGTTTCAGATGAAGCGTATTTCTTCCCGGAAATATGAGCCGCGGACGAAGCAAATTTCATAAAATAGGGATTGATCGTATTCACCTGTGTACCATGTACCTGTAATTTCGTATGACCAAATGTCTCCGTTTCGGGTATGTTGGCCCCGGCGTACAGATCAATCAAATTTCCCGGTGATCCATGGGCCTGATACCTGGTCGTGCTTCCCATCTTATGCGCCCACTTATTCCATGGAATCACGAAATTATTCAACAGCATATCCGAAAGGGTTTCTCGATAATCCTGCCGCACTCTACCCACAATATCCGGTTTCCCATTTCCCAATAATTCAGGCAAATAATCTTGTAATTTGTATCCTCTGAGGTTATGGAATTCCTTTAAAAACGTCGGTGACCAGTCCGCACCAAATATTTCGTAAGAATCATTAAAAAACGCCTGTGGCGCCGGACTATCGCTCGATTGGAAAGCGTTGGTAAAACGTTGTAAATAATCCGATAACGCTTTTTTTGAGAAGGGATCCATAACCCAGCCTTTCCCTCCAGGAGCGGCCCGTTTTACACGTTGCAGCGTTTTTCCATCAAAAACTGCTATTAACTTCCAGTTTCCGGCGGGTGCCTTCCAGTCCAAATGACCGTCGGATTGTACTTTATCCGTTAGATTAATCTTTCGTCCATTATCCGAATAAGCCATCAAAACCTGAAGGGGTGCGATCATTCTTTCCCGTTTACGATTGACGATCACCGGTTTTTTCAGAGTCTGACCTGCATGCAGCGTGTATTTCTGAAAAATAGCACGACTTGCCGCATTTTGTATGGAAACATTCGGTCCGCCAAATGGCCATCCCGAACCTCCGGTAAGATCGACTCCCATTCCCAATTTTTTACTTTCATTTACTGTATAGGAATACATCTGCATCCATTTGGGAGAAAGAAAGTTAATAAATTTATTTTCGAATCCTTTGGTGCCATAGATGAGCGATAGTTCTACACCGCCAAAGCCGGCTTTATCCATTTTCTTCAGATTATAAGAGAGTCCGGTTGAATCAACGGCATTTCCCAGCCACCACCAACGAGTCCACGGTTTTTCCATTTGATTGACCGCCGGCCAGGATAAATCCGAAGATTGTCCATATGAAAATTGAACACCAAAAACCAATACAATAATTACCAATAATGACTTCTTCATCTATCTGAATTTATGTCGTTTATAACCTGATCGAATATTATTTAACGTGAATTCGATATAATTTTCTACTTATTTTGTTTCCTCTCCACGCTTGTAAGATCTCTCACCCAAAAAGCGGGTTCGAGATGACGCCTTTGAGTGATATTTGTTAACCATCTACATCATCTACGTCCATTCGCGTCATTTCGACCGGAGGGAGAAATCTTCAAAGTAACCTATTCATTCCAAAACGCTGTTTTAAAGAGGATTTTATCTCGAACTAACGTTATTTAAAATCTTTAATCTATGAACGATTTTTCCACCATTCTCTAAACGATTCTTTAGGGATTGATTGTAAATCGCGTGCATTTGTCCAGCTTTTTAAAGGACCGGGCAGATGTGTAATAACACAGTCATCATCTACAAATCGAGATTGGCTTCTGCGCGCCCATTTTTGGGCGCGTTCATACCGTTTTCGATTTTTAAAAGCCCACGACATCAACTTTAACCCTATGTGTTCCGGATCCGTTTTATCTTTCATTGAACCGTGCTTTTTCTTCCGCTCCATTACCTTTCCACGAAGATGAACCAAAACTTCCGGGATATTGATCTTTACCGGACACACTTCGTAACAGGCGCCACATAAACTGGATGCGAATGGTAGAGAAGCCGGTCCGGGTTTGTCCAATCCTTTTAATTGGGGAGTCAAAATCGCTCCAATCGGACCAGGGTAGACCGAATGATAGGCATGCCCGCCGGTTCGTTCATAAACCGGACACACATTCAAACAGGCGCTGCAACGGATACAATGCAGCGTTTGTCTTCCGATTTCGTCAGTCAAAACGCGGGTTCGTCCATTATCAAGTAACACCAGATGAAATTCCTGCGGACCATCTCCTTCGGTTACACCGGTCCAAAAAGAGTTATAGGGATTCATCCGCTCTGCCGTCGATGAACGAGGCAACAGCTGCATGAACACTTCATAATCTTTCCATTTGGGAAGAATCTTCTCAATACCCATCACACTGATCAGTACATCGGGAAGGGTGGTGCACATCCGCCCGTTTCCTTCCGATTCCACGACGCTGACCGTACCCGTTTCGGCGATGGCAAAATTGGCTCCACTGATCCCTACGCTGGTATTCAAAAATTTATGCCTCAAATATAACCGTGCCGTTTCAGCTAATTCGGCAGGTTGATCCGAGAGATCTTTTTTCCCTATGGTTCTTCGGAAAAGTTCACGAATCTCCGCCCTGTTTTTGTGAATGGCCGGAACTAAGATATGCGAAGGCGTGTCTTCAGCCAATTGGACGATCAATTCGGCCAAATCAGTTTCGGTCGCGTGAATACCAGCTTCTTCCAATGCATCATTGAGACCGATTTCATCGGTAGTGATCGATTTCATCTTAACCACTTCTTTGACCTGCTGTTTTTGGACGATATCAACGATGATATGGTTTGCA
>DATFMK010000040.1:0-4638 GCA_035267005.1 Balneolales bacterium | reverse complement strand
TGATAGGACTGTAGATATGTGCTCATTTGTCTCTCAAGATGAGATCAGTCGTGTCATATAAAAAGACACATGAAAGCGTGATTCCTTACACTTTTTTTTAAATTTTTTTTGTTAAAAATAATTACGGTGTAAGTTGCTGTTAAAACTGCGAATTAAAAGAATATTTGATAGAAATGTTAAAATATTTTGAACTTTTATTAAGTTAACAGACGATGGAAGTTGGATAATGTCAATTATTATGTAAGTGTAAAAGGTGAAATTTATGATACAGAGTTCTGTTCGGCTGCCTGTAATTATTCCCGATTTATCGTATGGACTAAAAGAAGCAGTCGGGTTACTAAAAGCAGATAATCAACATATTATTCTTGAATTACAGGAACAGGATGCATTGGTTGGTGCATACAAGACCGGAGTAAATACTTATAAAATTGCGTGGAAGGATATTGATTCAATAGAATTAGATAAGGGCCTTTTCAGCTCATCATTGATAATCAGTGCCAAGAGTATGAGTGCAATCGAAGATATTCCTGGTAATAAACAAGGTCAGTGTATTTTTAAAATATCCAGAAAGGATAAAAAAAATGCTGAGAAGACGATCTCCGTATTAAATCTGCATCTTTCGGAAATCAGATTAGAGGAATTGGATGATTCGGAGGATGAGGAATTATGAGTCTTGTTTAAATTGGTTGCAAATTGTGATCGCAAATGAAAATTTGTACCATGATTTGAAATAAAATGTAGTTACTTTTTGTTAATACAGAATATAATAACAAACTAAATTTAGCCAACAATTCATTGATCAAATTGAAATATATAATATGACACGTAAAAATATTGCCATCCTCGGTGGTGGAAATATAGGAACTTCTATTGCAGAAGGACTTATAAAAACAGAATTTATTTCCCCCGAATCTATTACAATTACCCGTAGAAAAACTCATTTACTCGATTATTTAGCTGAAAAGGGTTTAGTTGTAACGAATAACAATATCGAAGCTGTTGAAAATTCGGACATCGTTATACTTGCTGTTCAACCCAAACAACTTTCTGATATTCTGACGGAAATCCGTTCTATACTCGATCCGGATCGACATATTCTGGCTTCGGTAGTAACCGGAGTAAGTATTCAAGAAATTCTTCAGGATCTGGATAAAGATATTTCTACATTTCGTGTCATGCCCAACACGGCTATTGCTATCCAACAATCCATGACTTGTATAGCCACTCAAAACGCAACGGAGTTGGAAACTCAAATAATAATGGACATCTTCAACAAGCTTGGCGAAACAGCCGTTATTGAAGAAGAATTAATGGCATCCTCTACCGTTTTAGGTGCGTGTGGAATTGCGTATTCGCTGCGTTTTATCCGTGCTGCATCACAAGGAGGTATCGAGATCGGTTTCGATTCAGATATTGCACAATTAATAGCGGCACAAACTGTAAAAGGTGCAGCATCGTTATTACTGGAAAATTCAAATCACCCGGAAGAAGAGATCGATAAAGTAACCACGCCTCGTGGTTGTACCATAGCCGGTTTGAACGAAATGGAACATCAGGGATTCAGTTCTGCATTGATCAAAGGCGTGATTACTTCATTTAAACGGATTTCCAATATCACGGATTAAATATTACCGGATATTATGAGTCTGTCGGACTTAAATAAATCTACCGCAAATGCGTCAGATTTGGCCATATTCCGCGCTCTTTTTCGTTAAATAGAACTACTATTCGCCTCAAAAGACCCCGAAACCGGTCTTAAGCTGACAAATTTTGTTATGATTTCCTAAGTCCGACAGCCTCCTATATTATCTGAGTAAATGCTCGAGTGTTGTGGCTGCATCGGTTTTGTCATCCCGGTATTTGATGATTACCGGAGTGCTGATGTGTAAGCCAATCGACTCGGCGTATTTGTGATTTTTGATAGGACGTGAACCAGGGACAACCACAGCGTTTTTCGGGATTTGTAGAGGTTCATTGTGACCACCGCGGTACACACATTCGTTAACCAGATCGTAAACCGGGGTCGATCGTACCAGTACGACTCCGGCTCCAATTACAGCACCGGCTCCTACTTGTGTACCCTCGTAAATACCGGTGTTTCCTCCAACGAGGCAGTTATCTTCCACAACGACCGGCATGGCTCCAATGGGTTCCAAAACGCCGCCAATTTGTGCTCCGGCACTTAAATGAACGCCACTGCCAATTTGAGCACAGCTACCTACGAGAACGTGAGAATCTAACATCGTATTCTCACCTACATAAGCCCCTGCATTGATATACATAGGTGGCATCATTGTTACATTTTCTCCGACATAACAACCGGAACGAACAGAAGAGCCACCGGGTACAATTCTAATATTTTTCTCAACGCCATCGATTTTTTGAGTGGGGTATGTGTGTTTATCAAAAAAATGTAACGCACTTTCGGTATCATACGCCCGGTTTTCTCCATATTTAAAACCCAGCAAAATACCTTGTTTTACCCAGCTATTTACAATCCAGCGACCATCCACCTTTTCAGCAGAGCGTATTTCACCTTTTTCGAGGGCTTGTAGAAATTCATGAAATAATTCTCTGAAATTCTGAGGTTCTTCTTTTGGAGGATTCCCTGCGAGCTCTAAAATTCGTTGTTTAAGATCCATATAATATTATGTGTTTATAAATGATTGAATCGATTCATTCGAGAATATAGGAAAGTGAGAATCAAAATTCGTGAACACAAGTTAAATTTGAATATGATTTGAACATTTCCGGGAATAGCTGTCAAATTAGAAATATTAACAGGAATCCTGAAAGAAAATCGGCTTAAGTGAAAATCAAAGTTCCAAATTTCTGATATTCATGAAAGCTCTTTGATATTGGTTGCCAAGCCCATTTTATATCACCAAGTTGGGTATAATCTATTCGGTATAAATTGATATTCCATTGCGTATCCTTTTTGGGCGGGATGTTGTTTAAGGGCCTTAGTAACTTATAGGGAATAAAAAATTTAGCAGTCCACTGTTTGATAGAAGCTCCATATCTTTTAGGTCCGCCTTCAATGATGGTAGAATGACGTGTTTTCCGGTTTTCTTCGTACATGAAAGGAACCCATCGCGTCATTTCACCTTCAATATTAGATACCATTAAAGGTAATTCGTAATTCAAAGGCGAAATTTCATACTCAAAATAAACCGGAAAGTTTTCATCCGGCCAAATAAAAACTTCTACAACGTCTTCTTTCCAAAGTGGTGAAAAATCAGATTCATAAGAAGCGTTTAAGAGATTGTCTTCACATACAAATAAGAAATAAAGACCTTTATCAGAATATAGAATTTTTACTTTCGTTTCATATTCTGTTGATTTTCCATATTTGTCAAGTTGTGTGAGCTTAATCCAGTTCGTTTGATTCCAATAAAAAGAATCAGTGTTTTCTAGTGAAAAATCGTCTGTCCTCTTTACCTTTATGCTTGGTTTACTATTCGTTGACTCCATACCTGTCGATTATCATCATTCATAAGAATTGAAATTTGGCAATATTAAGTTTATAAAATTCTTCTCATCAACTTTAAGTAAAATCTACCATTATTAAATAGTCGACGGTAATCCAAATTAGAATGTAGACTTATAAATGATTACAATTTCTTGGACACATGATCTCGAAAATCGATCAATATCATCAGATTTCGTTTCTGTTTATTCTCCATATAATTTGATTACTGTATTTAGATAAGTTGAATTTAAATATCTATAAATCATAATTCCATGATAAGTGGATTATTATGATTATTAATGAGCTCCCACCTAAGTATATAAATAAAAAGAAATGAAAAGAAATATTTGTGAATATTATTTTCTTATTATTTGGATAGCTTTTTATGTGAATTCCTATTAGAAAGGTAATATTCTTTTTTTTCAAAAGTATTTGGTAAATAGATTATTCTTTATTTGTTAGGATTAAGAAAATTAATGAGTTGTTTCATCTGCTATTTTTATCATTGGGGGTATTCAATTTTAATAATTATAATTTATTCTAAAGCATTTAGTAATAATGTATATAACAAAATTATAAGATAAGTAGCGAATTTCTATAATTTTGGCTTTAGCCGTTTTTGCGTTAAGCAAGTTAAAAATGAAATCACCTTTCATTTTTAACTCATATTTAACAGATCAGTATTTTAGTTACATAAAAAAAGGCCTTGATTTTTACATAAAAATGAATTTATATAAAGCGTATATAGATATACTTGCAATACGTTTCGTTTTAAAGGTTCTACTGAAACGCAGCTATTAATGTTTAAAATGAAATCATATAAATTATCTACACAAGGACTGTTTTATGAGTTATATGTATTTATATACATATAAAATAGTTGAAGTGTGGGTCATACTAAATAGGCAGATGAATTTCTGAGTCTGGAAAACAAGGATCACTAATTATGGGAAATAAAAGGATTACTGTTGATTACTTACGATTTAAAAAATTGATGACTTTGGCAGTTTTCGTATTTCTGCTAATTCTATCTTTCTCTTTAACAAAAATTGCTTATGCGCAAAATCAAACGAATGGAAATCTGACAGTAAAAGGTAAAGTAACAAGTGCTGCAGATCATTCAGCTCTTCCAGGTGTCGATATACTGGTAAAGGGAACAACGCACG
>DATFMK010000039.1:0-20698 GCA_035267005.1 Balneolales bacterium | reverse complement strand
TTCAAAGAACATAATCGTTAATCCCCCTTTCATGGGCTTAACTTGGCGCAATAACCCCGATTATTCACCAAGAAATTTAATCGTGTCCCGAACACTTTCGGGATAAAAATGCGCAGAGACACTCTGGAGCCTTGATTAAGCATTATTAAATTTAACGAAGAGCACGGCAAAATTTCGCAGCTCTTTTTAGATTCCTCAAATTTGAGGAAAACTTTATTTTTAACAAGATATTGTTTTTTACAATTCGTTATGTATTGATTCTTGTAGTTTACGTGAATAATTCTGTTTAGTTAAAAATCTGCCAAAATCCGCTCATATCCATGGCATAAAAAAAAGGACTGCAACTTTTCATAGTTACAGCCCTATAATTTTAGTGCTCCCCGGGTAGGACTCGAACCTACATCCCGAACGCTTTCGGGATAACAGCCGCTCCCGAATGTGTTCGGGATGAGCTACCGAGGAATGGCTTGAGTTTAGCTTTATTGTCTTCATTATTGAAAATGATACTTAATTTCGAAATTTAATTATAGTTTGACTTCACCGTTGATTACTCGTTCAATCATGATTCTACTCTTCCATTTTTTCAGTTGTTGCTCGGCTGCAAGTGCTTCCTGCTTGGTATCAAATTCTTTCTTCCAAACTAATTTCCACGGACGATACCGACTGGTATATCCTTTTTCTTTACTATTATGATACATCAATCGATTCTCCGGATTTTGGGACATCCCTTTGTAATAACGATCTCCTGATTCCGAATATAAAATGTAGACGTAGTACATTATCCCCCCATTTTGAATCATTTACTTAAATCACGGCATAAAAAAAAGGACTGCAACTTTTCATAGTTACAGCCCTATAATTTTAGTGCTCCCCGGGTAGGACTCGAACCTACAACCCTGCGGTTAACAGCCGCATGCTCTGCCATTGAGCTACCGAGGAATGACCGTTTTAAATCCCGTTGTCAATCACAACGAGACACAAATATAAGGTTTCAGATATACATTTGTCAATAAAAAAATTCATTTTTTATAAAATACTTTTTCGAGGATTAAGCCTTGGGCTGGTGCCGTAACTCCCACGGAAGTTCTATCCGGTTGTAAAACCAGTGTTTTGAAAGATTCCGTTGAGCGCTTACCCAAACCAACTTCTACCATTGTTCCAACGAGACTTCGAACCATATGATGCAGGAATCGATTGGCTTTTATCCTGTAGACAATCATTAAATCGTTTTTAAAACTAATTTCAGAATGAGTTACTTCACAGCGAGTATGATTCACATCCGGATTGTGTTTGCAGAAGCTTTCAAAATCATGCACACCATTAACGTGCTTCGCACACTCAATCATACTACTGATATCAAATTCGAAATACCTTTCCCAGGATAATGGTCTGTGTAATGGAGACGGCCTCATAATGATCTGATATCGATATTGTCGCGCAGTACCATCAAAACGGGCATGAAAGGTTCCATCGACCTCTTTCATATCCCACACGGCAATATCGCGTGGTAAAACACCCCACAGACTCTTAAGCAGTTTTTTTTTATCTATCGGCTCTTCAAAATCGAAATGGGCAACTTGTCCCTCTGCATGAACTCCGCTATCCGTTCTTCCGGCCCCTACAATGCTTATTTCTTTACGAAGAATCTGTGCTAACGCAGCTTCTATGGCATCCTGAATGGTCGGCTCATCTGGTTGAGTCTGCCAACCGGCATAATGCGTCCCATCATATTCAATAAATAATTGATATCGAGACATAAGCTTTATAGTGAAAAAATGAGATTAGCCATTATACCATGTTGACCATTGGTTTTATACACTGGCATGGACAAACTCATTTGAGGTATTTTTGCATCCTTCTTTCGTGCTCGGAGATACGCACTAATCCCACTTATGATACGATTAGCCACCATTAATGTTATCAATGTCGGCAATTGTTCATGAGTTCGATCGTAGCTGTTTTTCATGCTGAGATAATGTAACCGATTTTGATCTGATTTCCATTGCCAGTAATATTTAGGAGTATCGGGATATAATTGGTCCCAGTTCCGGGCTCTTTCCTGGAAATTATTGTATTCAGTTCGTGAATCAAATTCTCCGACATTTAATTGGTATGAACGCTCTCTGTTTCTGATATCCGTACCGGAATAGGTTTGCGCATAGGTAAACATATCATTTTTAAGATGATCACTGTAAGAACGTAACCCAAGATAGGAGATAATTAATAAAGCATCGGCAGCCATGTGATACTTGCCCCGGGTCCAATGATGCTTGTTAACGTAATAATGTCCCCAGCCAGGTAATACAAGAGATTTTAGAAATGCGATTTTAGGATCAGGCTTGTGCCTTTTTACATCACTTTTATTGGAATTATCCTGAGCATGGACATAATTATTCATTCCCATATTCAAACCCAGGATGATCCCAACAAATACTGCGACATGTAATGTTTTATTAAACATTCAAAATCCTGTGATCTTACATTCCCCTCACATTAAGTAGCTCCGGACCTTGCCGCTTTCATTCGCTCCGTTCTTCTTTTATCCTCAGCCCAACGTCTTAAAATGGATATTGAAAAACCGATCATGATAATAAAAATTCCGGCCCAAACAAGGGAAATAAACGGTTTCCGATCAGCGACCACAACAACCCATGCATTTTGATCGTTTTGAGCGGCATTTTTCAATCCTGACACAGTTAGCTGAATATTATCGGACATCGGTTTCACATTCGAAAACTGAACGGCAAACTTCCAGTCATCAATCGTGACTGGTGGAGCATACGACATTTTCTTTCCATTGTTCTTTACGATAGAAAACATCGGTGATATACTTTTTTGTGCACCTGTACTATCCTGTTTGATATTAATCATGGCGTGTACAGCAATAATAGCACTATCCGGTAATTCAGAATCACTCGCCTTTTTAAAATTCTTAAATGTAAACGTATATCCATCCACCGTTTTACTTTGTCCCCGTTTAAAACGGAATGTAACCAGATCAGAATTGGACTTACCTGAATTGCCTTGCGAGACTGGTGCACTTCCAGCATTCTTCACACGTTCCGCAACACTTTCAACCTGATTTCCACTTTTTAATTCATTATTAATATTCTGAACATAAGAACTTCCCCCCACATATAAATAGATATCGTGGAACCAACCGGCTTTAACCTGTGGACTCACCGCCCAGTTAATTTTATTCTTTGTTGAAGTTGTCAGCATCGGATAAATGACAGGATGCATGTAATACGTTTTTCCATTTTTGTAATGGAATTTAATCGTATATAACTGCTGACCGGGCCGGGCTTGATTGTCCATTTTCATATTGACAAAGGTGGCAGTCAGATTTTTATCGATTACCGTTGGTTCTCCTTTATTCAATTGAAAGAAATTAACCGTTTTGCTCACTTTGGTGCCATCTTTGTTCATGACCTTGCCAGCCTTAACAGCATGATTATAATTACGTGTTTGGGCATCGAGAAAATCTGTTTGATAAGCGGTTGATGCTAAAATACCTATCAACATAATGGCAAATCCGATATGTGTTGTGGCACCACCTGCCAATTTTGGTTTTTTCTTATATAATCGAGCAACGACAAATCCATTACCGACGACGCCAAAATAGGCGGCAAACAGATAAATCATATACTCTATATTATGGACATTACCCAATATAATAGTAGCAATGGATGCTATCGAAGCGATAACTAACGGACCTAATAATGCTTCTGATAAGGATTCAGCATCATAATTTTTCCACCAGACATACTGACCTATAACCGTAAATATTGCCAACGCTATTGCGAGCGGCATCGTCCAGTTATTATAAAAACTCTTTGGCGGTGGTGTCGGATTATTGACAAAGAATCGACCGATTATTGGAGAACTTGTACCAATGATAATTACCAGTCCTGTTAAAAAGAGCAGCATCGCACCGGAAAAGAGAATAAAATCCCGGTTTAGCATGGAACTGCTTGCGTCAGATTTTGGTAAATCTTTCCATCTGTAGATAAATAAGCCAAATGAAACTACGATGACCGCGCCTAAGAAAAAAACCAGCTGATCATATAAACCAAGATCAACAAAACTATGTACGGAAGAATTACCTAAAACGCCAGATCGTGTTAAAAAAGATTCATAAGCGATGGCGACATAAGCCAAAATGGCAAATAAAATTGAGGTCGTTTTCGGTTTATCCTTCTTCTTTTGTACGACCATTGCGTGAAGCCCGGCCACACCAATCAGCCATGGGACAAATGAGGCATTTTCAACTGGATCCCAGGCCCAAAAACCACCGAACGAGAGTGTTACATAAGCCCAGTATCCTCCGAGGAAAATAGCGGTAATCAGGCAAAGATTGGCACCTAATGTCCAAGGCAGAGCAGGTTTGATCCATTCATGATATTTTCTCTTCCATAACCCTGCCATCGCGTAGGCAAAGGGAACCGTCATTAAAGAAAATCCCAAAAATAATATGGGCGGATGGATTAAAATCCATGGACTCTTCAATAAATCATTTAAACCATTACCATCGGCCGGTATAAAATTCGGGTGTGCTCTCAAATATGGTGCATTCGGCATCGCCTCTGAAATAGTTCGAAATGGTGATGCACCTATATGAATCGAACCAATATTTACACCTAATAACATGGAGAATAAAAAGACTTCGATCAAAGTCACAAAAACCATAACCGGAGCCCGAAACTCATCCTCCGTCCATTTTATCAGTCCCCAGCCAACAAGTGCCGTCCACATGATCCATAATAAGAAACTACCGGTCTGACCGCTATAAAAAGCGGCGATCAAATATCGAGTTTGCAGGTTCAGACTTGTATGATCATATACGTAATAGTATTGGAACTGATGAGTGAAGATCAAATAAATTAAAAGGCCTGATGAGATTACAGCTAAAAGTCCCATCAAGGCAAATAATCGGTGCGCTGTTTTTTCCAGCTTAGGCTTTAAATCATTTCTTGAGGCTTTGTAATATAAAAAGAGTGACGTTAAAGCAATAACAAAAGCCGAAACGATTAAAATTTTTCCAATTTCGCCAATCATTGATTTTTCTTAGGTGCTCTTGATTTCAGGTTACTTCCATTTGCATTGTATTTCGAAGGACATTTCATCAAAATCTGATCTGCATAAAAAACATTATCTTTCAATTGTCCAACGACTACAATTTTTTTTGCCTGTTCAAAATTATTTGGTTCGGGTTTGGGATAAAGGACTTTCCTTTCCACCCCTTTATTATCTTTCATATAAAAAGAAAATGTTTTGGTGGAATAAGAGAATCCGGAAGGTTTACTTTGATCCCATGATCCAACGACATGTACACTCGATGAACTTTTAGCAGCTTGATTAAAATTCGTATACGTGCTAATGCTGTTACCAAAATTATAAAACAGCAAGGAAGTGAAACCAGCGATAAATATTACGCCCATTATTACTTTAGGCTTCATGAGTCTCCCGTTTCTGTGATTGATTGTTCGTGTTCAAATTCGCGTTCAAGAGTACCAACTTTCTTATCCAATCTGATAATAAAAAATAACAATATAAACCAAATTATCAGAGTAACTCCTAAAACAATAAAGATTAAATTGTGTGAAGCCATATCTTGTATTATAGTACTTGATGAACTCAGGTTATTAGCGGCGTGCCATTTTGATTCGTACGCCTTAGTCAGAGTATCAACGACTGTTGATGTATCTTGTTGTATGATATTCGTTATCATCTATCTTTTTCCCATTCGTACTGTAGTTTCTTATATCGGAGAACAATGTCCATAATCCAAAAAGCTAATCCGATAAAACCTATCACGGCGGGGTAAAAGATGAGCCGTAATGAAGGTGATGTTATTTGTGAAAATGCCGGGTTCCCGCTTGCTCCAGGATGTAAACTTGGTAACTGCCTCGGGATGATATAAAGCAAAAACGGCATTGTGCAGGCTGCGAAAATATTGTAGACAGCTGACAATTTCGCCCTTTTTTCCGGATCATCAAAAGCTGATCTGAGAATGAAATACGCAACATAAATAGTCAGTGCCAGTGCAGCAAGATTCATTTTCGGTTCGGAAAAGGTCCACCACGTACCCCATGTAAAACGGGCCCACATAGAACCGGTTACTAATCCACAAAATCCGAATACAACTCCTACTTGATTAGCAGTCAATGCCTTAAGGTCGGTATATGGATCCGGATTATTTAAATACTTTATACTATAAACCAGTCCTATCAGAAATAAAACGGACATTGTAAACCACATTGGAACGTGGAAAAACAAATTACGTGCCGACTGTTCTAAAATAGGTATGTCTGGTATTGGTATGAGAAATCCCAATATAAGTACAATGGTCAGCCAAATAGCTACACCATATTTCCAAAGTTTCACAGCCAAAACTTATTTAAAGGTGATTATAAATGACAAATACGAGTAATAAAAAATAACTTTACTCACAGTCTGTTAATATACTAAATTATGATATAAATACGGTAATAAAACCTGAATATTATTAGTTTAAAATCATTCTTAATTCGATGACTGTTGGCCTATGGAATGATTTTTTGCAATAATGTGTAATGCATATTAAAAAGCATTATTATTTTAGCTTATGAAATCTCAAAAAATATATACACTTAAGCCGCATTGGAAGTACAATCTTCTGCCCTACTTTTTTTCTATCATCTTATTACCGGTAGCGGGTATCGGAATAATTCTTTATTGGTATTATAAAAAACGTATATCTGGTAAAGAATATCAAATTTCGAACAATTCTGTTACGGTTATCGACCATGGTGTAAAAAAAACATTAGATATCATCGACATCGAATCATTGTCGATTACTCGTACCTGGTCTGAAGGAAAGAGTAATTTGGGAACTCTGCATATCGCCGGTTCCGGTACTAATTTAACATTAATCGGCATTGAAGCAGTTGAGGATATCAAAGATGCTCTTGAAATAGCCATTGCTAATGAACGTCAGCGCCAATCTTTAGAAGAAAAAGCAAAGGGCGACTTTCCGGAAGTTAAAGTTGGAGGACTCGATCAAATGAATCAACTCGTGGGACTCTGGCAACAAGGTTTAATCAGTAATGAAGATTTCGAAAAAGAAAAAGATAAATTTTCGTAAGCATTCTTGAATTTGTTTATAATAGCATAAACATAATGTGATTATTGGAATTTTCCTTTTTTTTATCTTTTCTAATTATTTAATAAACATTAGATTATCCTGACTTTAAATATTATTCTTTCAAAATAGTCAGGTATGAAAAATTTTCTCATTTTCCTTGGATTAGCTATTCTTTTGATTGATCCGCTACCACTTAAAGCGCAACAGATAACCAATCCCCCTACCCCGGCGATTAAACCATTTATCATTACAACTCAAAATGAACCCAGGCTTACCTTAAAGGAAAAGGTACAGGCACTCCGTGATAAGGTAAAATATGTCTTCATCATTTATCAGGAGAACCGTTCTTTCGATCATTATTTTGGTACATTTCCTGGTGCAGACGGACTCTTTTCTCAACCGGCTATTCAGACAAAAGGATTTTATCAAACAATAATCGACACTAATGGGCAGCGAACCACAATACATCCTTTTCGAATGGGTCCCAGGCAATATGCTTCTGATACGGATGACATCGATCACGCTCATTCTATGATCGTGAAAAAAATGCACATCGTAAATGGGAAACCCGAAATGAATCGGTTTGCTTTGACGGAAGAACGTAAATATTCACCAACCGGAAAACCCAGTCTTGAAGCCAAACAATTTGGAGAATTAGCTATGGCTTATGTCGATGGAAACACTATTCCGTTTTTATGGAATTTTGCAAACCGATTTGTTCTTTTTGATCATTTTTTCCAGGAAATGGCGGGTCCGTCAACACCAGGCAATCTATCTATCATTGCCGCTCAAACCGGAGTTACCGAATGGATTTTACATCCCAATCTTATTTATCAGGGAAATGGAGATCGTGGACGTGGTGTGCCTGTACTGGATGATCCGGATCCGTTTTGGGGTTCTCCGGCTGATACTGAAATCAAAGGTGAACGACCACCTGTAAATCCACACGATTTTCCCAAAGGCAAGGTTAATCCCGGTCGTATCGAATATAACTTAACTTTTGCCAGCCTGCCGTTGACATTGCAAGGTAAAACCCTTCATCAGGTAAGTAAACTCGATGAAGATCCGGATGAGGATCTTGAAGATATTCGTAAAGATATCGCTGATATAACTCAATCAGGTAGAAATTCTGTTTCCTGGGGTTGGTATGAAGAAGGATACGATCATGAACCCACAGATGATGATTTGGGTCCGATTGACGCTGAAGGAAGTCACGCATCATACGTGACTCATCACAATGGACCCCAATATTTTGGGTATATTTCAAATAATCCAAAAATGAGAGAGCATTTACATGGTTTGGATGATTTTTACCAGGATTTAAAACATCATCGACTTTCCCCAAAAGGGGGTGTATTTTACATCAAAGGTGGTTTTAAAAATATTCTGAATTTAAAACCAGCAGATCCTGATCCCCGGGTCCAGAAAAATTTCCTGGGGGATGATGATCATCCGGCCTATTCTGACGCGCAAATAAGCGAGGCTCATGTTGCTGAAACTGTTAATGCTATCGCAAAAAGTCCATATTGGAAACAGTGCGCTGTCATTATTACCTGGGATGATTCAGAGGGTGATTACGATCATGTGCCACCTCCAATTAAAGTACACGGACCCCATGGCAGTGTCATTAGCGAAGGGCCACGGGTGCCTTTGATCATGATTTCTCCTTATTCCAAAGTTCATTACATCTCACACGAACAAGGCAATCACGCTTCCGTTGTGAAATTTGCAGATACTGTTTTTGGACTGAAACCGCTGGCTGATCTTCCTGATGAAAAACATGCCCGTAAAATAGGAGAGAGAAAGTATAAACAGAAAAATTTGGGTCCGCAAGATGCATTAACGCCAGGTATCGGTAACCTGTTATCCGCTTTTGATAATGCCCGTTTAACAGGGAAAGCAAAACCTTTACCGGCATCCTATGCCCTCACACCTGAAAAATTAATACATAATCTTCCTCAAAAAAGCGGATATGGAAATAAAAATATTGGAATTATTCCAGTTGATAAACAACGGCACATACCAAATAAAATCCCTAAAGATTTCAATCCCAGACCAAAAACTACTCCTAATGATGGAGATTGATCATTGTAATTATTGTCTGAGTCAGGAGGCTATCGGTCTTGAATAAATATACTGCAAATTCTTCAGATTTGGTCATATTCCGCGCTCTTTTTCGTTAAATAGAACCACTTTCCCCTCAAAAGGCCCCGAAATCGGTCTCAAAATGACAATTTTTCCGTTATGATTTACTAATTCCGAAAACCTCCTGGATGGTGATTTTTGGAATGAAAAAAACACCAACGACGTCATTCTAAACTTGATTTAGAATCCAACCAAAGTATTGATATTGCTTATAATCCGATATTTAGATGAGAGAGAGTTTTTATCATCCAATACACTATCACCGATAGTGATATTATGAATTAACAACCGGATGATATAAAAGGTTATATCCCAAATAAACGTTTTCACGAATCTGACGGATAGACATGGAATCCTATCGTTTGAAAAATCTTACCTGATTATCTTATCTCTATCTTATTTTAACTATTTAACCCCGGTACTTCCAAAACCACCTTCCCCTCTTGAGCTATCAGGCAAATCGTAAACTTCTTCAATGTTTAGTTGAACGACCGGAGCAATAACCATCTGAGCAATTCGATCACCATGATTTATAGTAAAAGATTCCTGACCATGATTTATGGCAATCACCTTCACTTCTCCCCTGTAATCGGCATCAATGGTCCCCGGACTATTCAACATCGTAATTCCATTTCGAATGGCAAGTCCGCTTCTTGGTCGTATTTGAGCTTCGTATCCTTTTGGTAATGCCATTTTAAATCCGGTTGGGATGAGTGTTCTTTCACCAGGTTTCAACATAATGGGTTCTTCGAGAGCAGCGCGAATATCCATTCCGGCCGCTTGTGTACTTTCATACGATGGTAAAGGCAGATTTTTAAAATGGGGTAAACGAGTCAATAAAATATTCGGCACGACTTATTTAATTTAATTTTTCATATTTAATAATTCTAATTTTCACATTTCCCAGCCAGACTTTCAAATAAGCCATAACCGGGATACGCAGAGAATCGGTAGTAAACCATACAGTGAATTTACCATTAAATCCAAAAGGTCCGCTAAAGTTGGCATCGCCACGACTCACATACGTTTTTAAACGATCTTCCTTGAAACAACCGCATTTAATATCCTGAATTTCTGCCATGTTATCCATCTCAATTTTGCACCTTTTTTCATCAATATAGATTGGTATCGAGATATTCCTGTTTGTACCTGCATACAAACGGGTATAAAATAAAGAAACAGGTCCACAGATAGAAGGTTCCGTTAATGACAGCGTATCACATGGATTAAGATTTTTATAAGCATACACTTTACCTGCGTCATAATCCAATCTGTAAACTTCTTCATTTGCAAGTTTTTTACAGCTGTTATTGGTCCAATACAGAAGTGTAAATGGGATCGTGTCATTTTTCATTAAAATGCTATTATACTCTTTCTCTTTCTTTCCTACCAACGGGATACCCGGATTGGATCTTATAACAGCTTTAATATAGTGGCACGATTTTCCTTGATATATTGTATCGGGCATTAGCTGAAGGGAGACCGTTCCTATTTGCAAAAATCCGAAAGTAACCGAATAGGTTAAGCGTTCTTTGAGAGCCCATAATTCCTGAACAGTAACGGGTGGAGTATATTTATCAGAAGGAGGAGATTGGGCCAATAATTTTGGGAAATTTAATATTACCAGGAAAAGTGAGGCTAATATCCGTAAATGGTACTTTTTACAAAAAAGTGCAAATCCGAGATGATGGTTATGATGGTAAATTATAATATTTCTTCCAGAATTTTCCATTTTGCGGATTAATTCCCCCTTAGAAAATACTGTTTTATACTATAATGTACGAAATTATGGCCCGGAAAGTTTTACCTGATGATTGAATATTTAGTTAATTTAACTTTTACATTTCCAAGCCAAACCTTAACAGAAGCAGCAACCGGAAGTCGAAGAGAATCGGCAGCATACCAAGCTTTGAATTTGCCACTGAAACCAAACGGCCCATTGAAATGAGCCTGACCGTTACTCACATACGTCTTAACTTGACCGCTCTTAAAAGTATCATTCTTCAGCACTACGGTCTCTTTTGTATTATCCATAACTATGGATTTTTTCTTTTGATTGACATATATCGGGACCGTAATGTTTTTTCCTGATCCCGCATATAATCGCGTATAATAAAAATAAACCGGTCCACAAATCGAAGGCTTCGTTAATGTGGATAACGTATCTATCGGTTGATCCTTTTTAAAAGTATACACTTTCCCATTTTGATAATCCATACGATAGACTTCATCATCGGGAGTATGATCACTCACATCATCCGTCCAATATAAAAGCGTGTATGGTACCGTATCATTCTTTGCCATGATACTGTTAAAAATCTTCTCTTTATTACCAACAAACGGGAGTTTGGGATTCGATTTGATTATAGCTTTAATATAACGTGCTTTTTTGCCATGATAAACAGTGTCAGGCATCAGCTCAAGTGTAACCGTCCCAATCCGGAAAAATCCATATTTGACCGAATAGGTAAACCGTTCTCTGACATTCCACAATTTATGAATCGATGGCGGCTTAATAAAGTCTTCGGAATGGGTTGACTGAGCCTTAGTTTTTCGAACTAATAAACTAACAAATAATAATAAAAATAATAGTATGGCCGAAAGTAACTTTTGTCCAAATACAGAAGAACGTCTATTGAATTTTTGAAGAATCATTCTTTTTGAATAGGTACTGATCTAAATCAATATTGTATAATATAATCCCTTGTAATAGAACCATCTGAAGCAGTTACGAATCTGTCTGAGTTCCAGTTAAACATCAAAGCGAAATCCCAAAAACGACTTCTTTTTTACAGATGACTATTCACTGTGTCAGAATCCACGTAACTAAGTGGCTTACAAATTACAAAAAATTAGGCAGGAAAGGTTATTTAATTATAGAATACTTGATCAGTCTTATTTTTACATTACCTAACCAAACGTGGACATAGGCCTGAACCGGAATCCGCATGGCATCATCAGCGTACCAGGCAGTATAGGCTCCTCTAAACCCAAGGGGACCATCGAAATGTGCATCTCCCGTACTTTTGTAAGCCATTACATGTCCGCCGGGAAAAGCCTGAATATCCAGATCATCTTCTTTTGTAGTGTTATTGAGGGTAATGTAACTATTTTCATAATTCACGTAGACGGGCACTTTTATGTGATGATTGGTCCCTGCAAACATTCTGGGATAGAAAAAAAACGCTAATCCACAAAAAGAGGGTTTATCTAAAGCCAGAGTATCTCGTTTCTTATCTTCTTTATTATAAATAAAAACTTTCTTCTTTTTGTAATTAAGCCTGTATTGTACCTGTTTTTTTACGCCTTTGTCGATATCATCCTTCCAATAATACATATCGTACAACATGGTATCATTACGGGCAGTAAAGCTCGAAAAATAATCGATTTCATCACCTATAAATGGCAAACCGGGATTTGAGCGGCCGACAGCCTGAATATAACGACATTTTTTTCCATGATACATGGTATCTGGCATGACATCCAGCGTTATGGTACCCAGATGGAAAAAACTGTATTTGACGGAATAAACGAAATGTTCCCTCGTATGCCATAACTTATTGAGTGATGGAGGTGGCGGATCTCCCCCATTCTGTGCCTTTGCGTTATGTGATTGAAACGAAAGAAATCCAATCAAAAAAAGACTTACAAAGAGAATTTTCCGTCTCAAGATTCCTCTCCGGCATTTACGAAATTGGCAATAGCATCTTCATCAAATCCAACCAATACAGCGGAATCATCATCAATTAATACAGGACGTTTTATCATGGTCTGATGACTTAATAATTGCTGAAACAGTTCCTGATCAGATAAATCTTTGTGAGCTAAGCCGAGCTTTCTCCACATCATACCACGACGGTTAATCAGGGTATCAAGTCCGACAAGTTCCGTTAATTGAGCTAATTCTTCTTCAGAGAAAGGTGTTTTCTTCAAATCGACAAATTCATAATCAATACCATTATCCTTGAACCATTGAAAAGTTTTCTTCATGGTATTACAATTTTTTATTCCACAAATTTTGATCATAAATATTTTAAAATTCCTTTTTATCTTATCTTTTCGATTTGGCCTTTAAGATAAGAGTATATTCCTTAAAATTAATAGTAAGAATTCCGGAACATAAGGCCATTCATATATAAGAGAACTATGCAAAACCGATCTTTTGCCCAATATCTACATTTTCGCGACTTCGAAATCCTCAAATATGGTTAATATATTGCGGTTTCAAAATCGCTCAGACTTTGAAATTGAACAAAATCCTGGGTTTTGCAAAGTCTTCTATCATTCAGGAAATATTCCGGTGAACAGAGTAACGCCATCAGATTAATCTATTCTTTACATGACAAACGAGCATTTTCACAAAGTCGTATTCATTATTTTTGCTTTTTTATCTGTAACAATCATTTCATGTAACAATAATAATGCACAGCGACAATTTGAACGGGACGCCAGTGGTCCGGCTCAAAATTATACACATACGAGTTCACAGGGAAAAGTTGATGGAGCCAAAGATCCCGATGACTGGCGAATTGGCCCTATGTTTCAGGGATATGTGGAATTAACGAATCTCCCTTACCCGAATCCGGTAGCAACCAACAATGTGATCAATATTCAATTGACAGTTACCGGCTTATCATCTGTATATGGTTTGAATATTTATTACCGGGATTTTAATTCTCAGCTAAAGCCAATTTACAGAGATCCAACTTCCCCTCTGCCAACCGGCATACAACCGATGATAAGAATCAATTCTTCAAGTCTGTCCCCAACGGGTAATCCGGATGATGCCAAAGGATTACACCGAATTTTTATCTATGATAATAACGATAATTTGATTACTTATGGGGATATAATGGTTCAGTGACAGGTTGCATATTTTGTCCATCAATAGTTTTTCCTTTTTCATTAAACCACGCAAAAGCAACGATACCGAAAGAGAATGCGGGGAGCAGATAACTATTCAATAAACTTATAAATTTTAGTAAAATATAAGTTTCTTGTAAACCTACTATCAGGAGACCATATCCAATTAAAAAAATAATTAAATGGTAGGTTGATATTCCTAACATCCATCTCCAACGAATATCTAACCCCACAATTATTATAAGCGAGAATATAAAATAGACACCAAATGGCACTTTGAAAGATGTAATTTCCCCATACTTTTTGTTTTTATCTTTCTTGTCAATCCTAATAGTAACTGAACGTATTTTAGTTATCCTAAAATCTTTTTTACTAATAACGATTGAAGTAGTTTCAGGATAAATCCAATATTCTATTATGGCTGCACGAATCGGACGAATAGCAAAAAAATAAATTGGAAGCAATAAGACAATCAATGCGATCCGCTTAATCTTGGTCATTTGAAATAACAGCTAATTTTATATTTCTATCAATTTTATACTGTCCCCAATTTGCCCAGACCATCCACATTACAAAAATTACTAGATAAAAAAACAAAGGGAGTGAATAATGATGCATAAAATCGAACAAATCCGGTTTATAAAGTTGCGTAAGGGCAAGAATCGAAATCCTAATAATATTTGATATATATATCAATAAACACCCAAATGGAATAAACAACCAGCGTTTTAGTGTATCACCCGGATAAGCAATGACAAAGCCAAGAAAGAGTCCAATAGCTGATAAACCATTACAACCTGCTGAGACCTCAATTCCGGAAAGATGGTTAATACCTAAAACATTTTTATAGTAGAAAACGGAATACCCTAATAAATGAAGCAAATCACCACTTACAACGACTAAATTGTGTTCCAACCAAGCATCAACGTATCCAGCCGGATTAATTATAAGATTGTATATGATGTACCAAATAATATAGACTAGTAAACCCTTTAAAACGAATTTGACAGCCGGATTGCCATTTAATAAAGATAATTTATTCATGAACTTCCTAAATCTGTATTACATGAAAATATTTTGTATTAGACCGGATATTATAATCTGAAATTTTTCCTAACACCTTTTATATATAAATGTTAAAAGGGGGCGACTTGTTATGCCCTCCCCTCTAAAATTATTTAATCAATGTCATATGTTTGGTAATGGATCCTTCCGGAGTTACCAAACGGTACAGATACATTCCACTCGATAATTTCGAAGCATCAAAACTGAATCGATATATACCGGCGCTTTCTTTCTTATTAATAATCTCGGCAACTTTACGTCCCAAAATATTATAGACGGTAAGTCTCACATGTCCCGCTTTGGGCAATGCAAATCGAATCACAGTAGTCGGATTAAATGGATTCGGATAGTTCTGATATAATTTAAAATGCGATGGCAGCTGTTTCTTTTTACTAATCGAGGTTGTAGAATTGGTACTTATCGTTAATTCAAACCTGGCGCTGCTACCATTATTTGTTGATGAGACCTTAGGTAACGAAATAGATTTAGAACTTCCTGTTTTTTTATTCGGTGTTGTACCATTTGTAAAAGTATAACTACCGTTTTGATCCATATTTAACGTTTTACCTTTCTGGGTATCTGTAAGTGTCATGCTCCAGCCAGAAGGTAAATTCTCGCTATTCCAATTCAACGTTATATTTCCAGTATCCGAAGATTTTATATAAACCGGCCACGTTTTTTTATTAAGCTGCAAGGGCAGGAATTTAGTACTGATATTCTCACTATCAGCCTGCGTGTATATCATTAAATAATGAGATTGTGACATCGGTTGCAGCTGATAAACATCATGTCTATCCAATCCGGATGATGCTGAATTAATAAATCTGAATGATCCTTTTGCAGCAAGACTATCACTTCCCTTCACCTGAAATGATATCTTGGAAGGTTTGCTTGTCTTTGACAGTGCAGCAGAATATAGCGTAGCAGGATTGGTCGATCGATCCGAATTATCAAGTTTGATATTTCCAGATGCACCAGATGTTAACAGGCGAACAAAAAATGATTGAAACGGAGCAATGGCTGCTGAGCTTCCCGAAGCCAAATTGGTATAACTACCTGTGGACGGATCCCATATATATACGTTCGTATTTGCAGATGGATCCACTTTTTGAAGTGCGGCAATTACGCTATCAACTGAAATTTTAGTACCGTAAGGATTGCCAATCAGATTCCAGCCTTCATTTCCATCTGTAGTATTATTACTATTCAAATCGGTATTGGTTACCGGGATTGAAACCGGTGAACTATGGATGGCGCCATTTGTCGACAACGTTTTGGGCCAGTTACCATCTATGGCACTTGTTGCCCCATTATCATCAGCAAACATAAATACGGCATATCCGGTTCCGGCAGTGGGTATTGTCGTTGTCAAATCACTGGTAACAGCTTTAAAGCTACCGGTTGATTCATCAAAGGTGTATATATTTGCTCCACCATTAGGTGCATTAGAATTTACGGCACCTTGCGTCCAGATATTTGAAAAAATACTATAAAGGCTTGACTGAAAAGGATTTGAAACAAAGTGCCAGGCATTAACACCCGAAATACCAGTAAATGTAGCCGAAGTGTTTTCAAATGTCATATAAAAAGTAGATGCCGAAGTCGACAAGTCTGTTCCATCACTAACTTTAAATGTAAATGATTCAGCCTCATAACCCGTTGTGGTTGACAATGGTTTATATCGTAGAGTACCAGTTGAGATATCGGAAACACTTATTACGTCTCCTGCAGCAATATTCTCTCCGCTATCCACTATTCCGTTATGGTTGGCATCCAAATAAAGCGTACCATCTGCGGGGAGAGTGACAATCTTCACACTATTTAAAGTATCTCCACTATCAGCATCTTTGAATGGGAAATCATTTTTAGACAGCAACGTATCTATGTTTTGAACGAAGACCTGATTCGTATCAGCTGTCGTTGGCGGGGAGTCTGTACCTGTTCCCTGTATATCAAAAGTAAAGGGATTATTATTGGGATCATCATTGGCAATAGATACAGATGCGGAACGAACTCTTATAGCTGACGGATCAAACTGTATCGTAAAAGTCGTACTTCCGCCTGTAGTAACCGTTGCCGACGGTTGTGTTGTCACTGTAAAATCGGAAGCATTTGTTCCTGAAATGGCAACTAATGGATTACCAGTAAGTGATAAACTCGCACCTCCATTATTTTTTATTGTAAACGTCTTACTTATGGTTCCAATAGCCGCAGTAACTGAGCCAAAATCAGTGTTGTCACTCGTACTTGGTGAAGTATCCCCGTTAGTTATAGTAGTTCCATTGCCGGAAACCGATATTGTAGGAGTACTTATCGTCAATGAAAGATTGTCAATGGCAACGTCACTATATCCATCATTTGTCTGATCATCACCTTCCAGACTTACTTTAATACTACGTGTACCAGATGGAGCCATCCTTGAATCTGTAAGGTGCTGCCAGCTACCCTGATAGCTGTGTAAACCCGTATCATAAGTGGCGAGTAGCGTTCCGGAAGCACTTGTTCCACTATAATATTGAACTATAATGCGACCCTGATCAGCATCATTTGATTGCATGTATCCGGAAAATTTCATCGTCGCATTCCCATTATCTATAGCTGTAGCATAAGAAGAGACATCAATAACCTGATACATGAGCCAGGCGCTTGATCCTAAACTTTCCGTTGACCAAGGGATAAAACACTGACTCCCCTGCTCTGCACTAAAGGAGAAGTTAACATTGGTATTTGTTGGACTGACTTCAGCCCATTCGTACGTTCCAGCACCATTTTTACCTTGTGTCCATCCCGTAATAGGCGCACCAGATCCACTACCCGTGTTTTCAGCTTCAGCCCCACCATTTATAATTAATTGTGTTTGGGCTTTTGACTGCCCAACAGAAAGGAACCCAAATATAATCAAAAATAAACAAGCCGATAAGAAGAATGTGTTACCTTTCCAATTCTTCATTTTATTCCCCTTTTTATTGAATAATTCTGATAAAATCATTGGATGAAATGCTTCCATGTAATCAGAAGCATTTCACCTGTAATGAACTACCTTACTGTTTATATTTATTGACGCTCTGGATATAACCCATTAACGCAAATAATAAAATTCATACCTAAAAATGGTTGCATATTATTATGAGCCTGACTGTTACCTGTATTTTCTACATTTACATCAATGGAACCATCAACAGTACCACCATTAATCTTCGTCCCATCAGAAGAATCTGAATACGTATTAACCGGATCAGAGGCCCCTCGTCCTGTAGGATAAATACTTTGAGCTAGATAATTATTCCCGGGAGCTCCTGTTGTAGCATTAGCAGAATTAGCCTGAATATTCGCAGTTAAATTTGGAGTTGCTGTTGCCTTATGGTTATGACTTGGTATTTGTGAGACATTTAAAGTAACGTTTTCAGTACCCTCTTTCTCACCTAACCTTCTACCTGATAAACCTGGTCCTTGTCCGGCACCTACCGGCATTCGTCCTCTCAAATCCGGTAATCCAAAAGTTGTTCTACCATCTCCTCCATAAATAGTGCCAATGACTGAAAAAAGTGCCTGGTTTTGGCTTATAGCTATAAGCTGACCATTACAAAATTCCCAATCCCGGGGTGCAAAATTACCAGCGAACATTCTTATTTCTCCGATAGTACCTTCCATAAATTGAGCTCCTTACTTTTTAAAATGATATTTAGTTATTTTAATATTTTTTAGAAATGATGGTTATTAAATAAATAATGTGGGACATAGGACACCCTTGGTTATTACTTCTAAAGGAAATATTGTCTGTCTCCAATAGTAGGCGAATATTGGATTAAATATTATCCACCTGTAAACTGGGAGAAATGATTGACATCAATTAATGCAAGCTTGAACTCTTACGTACACTCGTTTAAATCCTTCTAACCCATGATTTATAAGATAATACGTCATTTGTCTCTATTGAGTAGCAATAATGACCAAGGATTTTAACTTGTTAAGCCCCTCATAAATTGATAAGCAATTCCCTTATTGAAGAATTACGTTATTGAGATTGTCCTCGTAATTTTTTAACTGCATAAATTCCACCACCAACGGCAAGAAATGCTAATCCGCCGGTTATTGGAACTTGTGATGGGCCACCTGGTAACCCCGGTGCCTGAGCATAGACAGGAAGTATCGCCAAATAACCGACTATCCCGGCTATAATTATACCGTAACTCATTATTTTATTCATACTAACAACCTCATCTCATTCTATTCCAGGGTGCCACCTGCCTCACCATTTATTACCCATAAACAGGAAACATTACCTAGTCAACAATTCATACATCGGTGATCCCAAATCGATAAACCTCTTAGATTTAACCAAATTCTAAGACAATGTCAACAGGATCATGTTTACTAAATTTTCAATATTATAATTGGGTACATTTATACATCGCAATGGCTGTTTCAAGATTCCATATTTAACCGCCATTTAAATCGATATTTCAGCAATATTGGGTGTAACTCTTCACAAGTAAGTGGTGCATTTTCTGACTCTTACATTGAATTTGAAATATTTATAGTTAATATTAATTTTGAATATTATTTCATTCTCAAAATGCCAGTCAATACAATTATCTTATAATCAGAGCTTATTTTTTATATCTTTAAAATAAATCGTTCTTATTGACCAAATTACATAAATTAAAAGTAGCTGTGATGGAAACCGATTATTTTCATCCACACTTACAGTATTTCAGATAAATTTTATATTATATGCGAAAGGTAACAAAATCAGAAATTGCAATATTAGAACGACTTATATTTATTGAAGATTATTATACAGTTAAGGAGGAAACCGGTTTACTTGATGGTGAAATACGGGACGATTTGATAAATATGCTGAATAGTGGCCTTGTTCAGGCTTTTGAATCCGATAACAGCGGTACTCCGGTACCTGTTTCTTTTTGTGATACGGATAATTTGCAAAAATTTTATTTTCGTGCTACCAACGCCGGTTTAAAGGCTTTTAAACAATTGAAAAAATGACTTTCGAAACAGAATTTGATAATAATAGCGTCCGGCTCGATGTGGATAAGGATAAGTCGGAATTTACGGTAAACAACAAAAAACAAGCTTATTCGTTTTCACAATTAGATGAAAACCGCTACCTGCTTCGTGTCGGACACAAGGTTTACACCATTGATAATGTTATAAATAACGGTGCAAAAATTGATTTTACGTTAAATGGCCAGTGGTCATCGGTTGCCGTTCGGGATGAACAAGCTTTATTATTAGACCGTCTCGGTTTCAAAAATAAACTAAGCAGTGGAGAAGGTCAGCTGTTGGCTCCTATGCCGGGTAAAATTCTTGACATCTTATGCAACGAAAAAAACGAGATTAAAGAAGGTGACCCGGTTATCATCCTTGAGGCTATGAAAATGGAAAACGAATTGAAATCACCGGCTGATGGCTCTATCAAGTTGATAAATGTAGATGTAGGTCAGTCGGTTGAAAAAAATGAATTGTTATTAGAGGTTG
>DATFMK010000038.1:0-2516 GCA_035267005.1 Balneolales bacterium | reverse complement strand
CCTGCTGGTTGCCAAAAATCGTTTCCACGGTCGTATCGATACTGATACGGATTCGATAATACATGACTATCGGCTAAATATAATTTAAAGGAAAATAAACGATAATTTTCTTGACTTTTAGTGCTTGTCGTTCTATTGTGGGTGGAAAACGTACCTGCAAGCAAGGGCGCTCACTTGATTTCCGACAAAGCTAAAAGACAGAAGCAAATTGTCAAATTCTTCCAAAGAGTTGAAAACTCAGAGCTGGGTGTAAAGGACTATTTTGCAAAGCATCAAACTCCAATCAGTATAGCTCAATATTATCGACTAAAGAAACGCTATGAGCAACAAGGCATGATTGGTCTTGAAGACCAAAGACAGCTGGGAAATGCACGAAAAATAAACCCCCAACAGGTAGACTTATTACGCGGGATTCTCACCTACAATCGCCATCTCACCTCCGAATCTTTGAAACATGAATTACAAAGCAAATGGGGAGTCGATTTAGATAAAAGTCGGATTGATCATTTTCGTCGACAATTTAAGCTAACACGCATTAAGCCAAGCACAGTCAAGCAAGAATTAGCCCAATTTGCCGGCATTGAGATCTTTTCTGCTTTGGCTATTCATGTTGGTATTTTGGAACAATGGAGCTCAACGATTCAACAGCGTTTAGAGCAAGTAAAACAAACTGAATTTTACAAAGACAGAAGTAACCGCGAGACTGGTGATCATATCTATGCGCGTCGTCGAGATGGGAGATTTTCGTCACGCTATAACCGGTTAAATAAGGTTCGCAAAATGAAGTTTGCATCGATTGCAGACAAAGTCAAAGACAAAGATTTCTCCCGGCTATCACTTTACCAGACAAAGCCAGCCAGTTTGAACCGAAAAAATTTAGCATTATTGCTGTTACCCTTGGTAACGAACAATGGTGCCTCTCGCAGTATAGATAAGCCCTTAGGAAACGCCTTAGGCTACGGCTGTGGATACAACTACAAGAATGCAACGATTGACAAATATCTGAGGGAGCTGAAATATCTACGAGTTTCCACTGAATTGATAAACTGCAATGCTATTTTTTGGAGCAATTTTTGGAAACAATATGATTCTACCGATCACAAAGTGGCTTGTTATTATATCGATGGTAATGTCAAAGCCTTGTGGTCATCGAAACGCTGTCGCAAAGGCAAAGTCACCATGCTTGGCCGTGTAATGAACTGTTTAGAACAAGTGGTTATCCATGATGGTTTCGGACGCCCTCTGTATTTTCGAACCTTTTCAGGCAATGCGGATTTGCAAAAGCATGCTTTGCAATCCATGGAACAATTGGATGAACTTATGAGTGAAGGGCAAAAGGCCCGCACTCAAAAATCCAGGTGCACACGTGCGTTAATTATGGATGGGGGTGGAAACTCTGTTCAGACACTCAGAGCTTTCTCTAAATCGCAATACCACTATATTACTATCTTGGATACGAATCAAATTGCCGAGCGAAAATTTAAACATCTTTCATCCGTAGAACGCTATAGATATGGAAAAGCATCGCTAAAGGATTGCTGCATAGAGATGGTTGACTCAAAGGAGCCTGACTATATCTATGAAACTCGTGCGGTGCATGTTCACTGGGATAATGGAAAAGAATGTTGTTTGGTTACCAGTATTGCGAAAAGCCTCTTCGATGCTTCACAAGTTGTAAAGGCATATTTTGATCGCTGGCCTTTTTGTGAGAAGCAATATGCAATGATGAAAGCTGCTGTGTGTTTTTATCAGGTGGTAGGCTATGGCAAAAAACACGTTAGTGATGAAAACATGATAAAGCGGATAAAGAAACATCAAATTGATCTTCAGCATTTGCAACAAGAACTTAAAATACCACTTTCACAAATCAGTGAAGAGGAACAAAAACTTCAAACGTTGTTTGAGCAAGAACGTCGATTAAAAGAGAAAAGCAGAATTAAAGAAGGTAGCCGATTTCAATCACCTAAGAATCAGGAAGCGTTGCAGACCTGTCAGCGGAACATAGGAAAAATTCAACGAGAAATTAAAAAGATCAAAGAACCTTTTAAAGAGAAATTTATCGCTTTGCGAAAGAAGAGCAAAGAATTTGCACGTATTCAAGACAAGCAGATGGTTTATCATGTTGATGTAGAACTTGATCAACTGCTTACCAGTTTCCGTTTGAGCTTCGCCAATATTTTGGCTTTCTTAGCAAAGGAAATTCTTGATGGCACGCCTGTAGAAATGAATACTTTGATTCAGTCAATTTTATTTTTGTCTGGAACAATCGAACAGAATCCAGAGGTCCGAAAAATCCATATCAATAAAAACGAAAAAGATTCCAAGTTCATGGCGAAGTTGTCGATGGGGTTGGAAAAATTAAATGCGTTCAAGATTCGTCATCCAAGCGGTGCGATTTATGAATTCCAGCTTAATTAATTATCATTTAATTTCTTCTTATATTTATATTAGCCGATACTAATGTACTATGAAAAATACAAGACATTTCGGGCAAAAACATTTCAGCTTTTGAATCA
>DATFMK010000037.1:0-5342 GCA_035267005.1 Balneolales bacterium | reverse complement strand
GGATTTTTAGAATCCGGATCTTCCATTCCTTTTACCAGTTCGTTGAAAATCAGAAATGATTGATAAGGTTTGATGGAGCCAAAGGTCAGGTCGTCATCTCCATATTTGGAATCATTGAAATGAAAACCGCCTAATTTGCCTTCCATCATTAAAGTAGCGACGATCTGTTCAATATTGGTATTGGGTAAATGGTGACCAAGGTCGACAAGTGTAAATGCTTTGTCACCCAATTTTTTTGCCAATAACATAGAGGTTCCCCAATCCTGAATGACCGTTGAATAGAAATTGGGTTCAAACGGTTTATACTCAATATAAACCTTCCAATCTGAAGGCAAATGGTCATAGATTTTTTCCAGAGAATCCAGCGTTCTTTTAAAAGCGCTTTTAAAATCGAGCTGACCAGGAAAGCAGGAACCATCTGCAAGCCATACTGTTAGCGATTTCGATCCGAGTTCTATCCCGTAATCGATGACTTCATTATTATGATCTACCGCCTGTTGGCGAACAGCTTTATCAGTATGAGCCAGCGAACCGTATTTATACGAATATTTCTGATTGTCCTGATCCTGAAACGTATTAGAATTCATCGCATCGAAATGAAGTCCGAAAGAAGCGGCCAGATCTTTGATACGTTGCGTGTCGTCTGGAATATCCCAGGGGATATGCAGAGAAATAGAATTACACGAATTGGAGAGTGCATGTAAAAGTCCAACATCTTCGATTTTTTCATCCAAATTACCCGGCTCACCACCGATGGGGAATCGTCCGAATCGTGTTCCACCTGAACCCAAAGCCCAGCTTGGAATTGCTATTTGGAAGTCCGCAATTTTATCTATCAATTCATCTGCATTCAAACCTCTGTCAGATAATAAATCGCTTAAATACGCAAACTCTTTTCGGTGTTTCTGCTCAGATGATTCATTCCGTTCTTTTATTTTTTGCTCATCTAATTTCATTTAAAACCTGTTTTTTCCTTTTTTAATAATTCCATAGATATTAAAATCGATTTTCAGCATTACAAAGCATCTCGTACCATAATAAAACAAACTTACTCTATTCCAACCTGTCTTAAATTTACAGATTGGTTGGAATAAGTAAGCCCAATCACAATGAGATCAGAGTTGACCATTTATAGTCACAATAGTCAATCATATCTACATTATACTTTTCGATTATAATCTAACCCTCTTTAGGTCGCGGATTTTTCCTTTTTTTTCTTACCAATCCAAAAGGGAGCCGTTATAAACCATAAAACGGTACCTATAAACATAAGTACTTTATGAGTATAGAGTGAAATATCTCCGGCAAAGACGAAGAATGATGGGAGTACGGTCAATCCCAAACCAATCATCGACACTATAATTAAAAAAGTTCGAAAAGATGATTTCATTTATCTGTTAGGTTTAATTAAAGGATTATTCCCTTTTAAATAATTTTATGTCCGTCTGGTGACTTTCAATTTTACATGAAATTAAAAGCCGCCTGACGGATATTGAATTTGTTTCTGTTATCTCATGAAGGCGCCTACAATACCTGCATCTACAGGTATGATATGACCTGTTGTGTTTTCCAGATGAGAACTGAGCAACATATAGATCGCTTCAACCTGTTGTTCCGGAGTAATGGGATTTTGTGTCAGTGTTCTTCCGGCATAAAACTGTTTCAGTTTTTCACGAAGCGATTCGGTCTCTTCATCATCACTAAAATCAATATTGTATTTTCTCAGTGAAGCCATCACACGATCACGCGGGAACATTCCACTCCCTTCAATAACGGTAGCCGGAGCCACACCATTTACACGGATCATCGGTGAATATTGAATGGCCAATTCACGAATCAGGTGGTTAGCGGCGGCTTTACTGGTATCGTATGCCAGACTTCCTTGTTTGGCAACCACACCATTTACGCTCGTTGTGATAACCATACTACCTTTAAGTCCCTGATCACTCCAGATTTTATTAGCTTCATCGGCAAGGATGTAACTACCCTTCACGTTGACAGCAAAGCTTTTATCCCAGCTTTTATCGTAAGCTTCCGCACTGCCATTCGGGATGGCATAAACACCGGCGGTAACGACAACACTGTCCAAGCCACCATAGGCCAGAACGATATTTTTTAACGCATTGCGAACGGATTCACGATTCGAGATATCGCAGCCGAGTCCAATGACATCACCGGAACCACTCAAATCGGATCCGGCAACACCAATACCCATTCCGATTTTTTCGAGCATTTCATCGGCGGTTTCTTTTGCGGCATTTTCGTTCAAATCCAGTGCTGCTACAGTCGCACCTTCCGTTATCAACTTGGGAACGGCAGCTTTTCCGATTCCGCTTCCGGCGCCAAGAACGGCGACGATTTTACGAGACATTTCTTTTTCGGGAGGCATTCTTTTGAGTTTGGCTTCTTCCAACGCCCAATATTCAATATCGAATGCTTCTTGTTTGGGAAGTGCGGTATAATTGGCAACCGATTCGGCACCACGCATAACTCCAACCGCAGCATTATAGAATTCGGCCGTAACCCTGGATTCGCTCTTGTTCTTACCCCAGGTGATCATTCCCATACCGGTAACCAACATTACAGTCGGATTCGGATTCCGCATATCCGGAGATTCATCATTTTTATGAGTCTCATAATACTCTTTATAATCTTCCCGGTATTGTTTTAACCCCGATTCCACTTTAGTTTTTAAAGAATCAGAATCTTCATTTTGAGGATCCCATTTCACATAAAGGGGTTTAATTTTAGTTCTAAGGAAGTGATCGGGACATGAAGTTCCCAATTCGGCTAAACGAGGCGCATCATTCGAATTGATAAATTCAAGAATTGTGTCATCGTATTGAATCGTACCTACTAATCGTTTATCATGGCTGATATGTCCTCTTATAAAAGGAAGGACTTCTGCAAATATCTCATCGCGTTTCTCCGCATTCAAAGATTTATATTTAGCACCACCAAAAGTGTCAGCACCTTTGTCATGTTTTGCTAAATATTCGGCGGCCTTGTTAATCAGATCAAGCGATGTCAGATAACATTCTTTATCATCATCGGCCCAGTTAATCAAACCATGACCACCAAGAATAATTCCACGAATTCCCGGGTTTTCCTCAATGGTTTTTTGAAGTTTCAAACCGAGTTCAAAACCGGGTCTGAGCCAATCGACCCAGGCAACTTCATCCCCATATATTTCCTTCATTAACTCTTTTCCATTATCGGCTGTGGCAATGGCAATCACCGGTACCGGATGAGTGTGATCCACAAACTTATAGGGGATGAAACTATGCAACGGAGTGTCGATCGAAGGGGCCCTTGAGTTCAGATTATAAGTACAATGAGGATAATAACTTACCATTTTATCCTCAGCGGGAGTTTTGGGACCTTTTTCGTCAAAGTTATCGTAAACATCCTGCAACTTTAAAAGCTTCTGCTGATACAAAGATGCAAAGTTAGGACGTTTGGCCGTTCGTAAATCGCCACCTGATCCTTTCACCCAAAGCACTTCGACGTCTTCACCGGTAACCGGATCTTTCTCCATAACCTTACTGGAGGTATTGCCGCCCCCGGTATTATTTACATAAGAATCGTCACCGATCAGATTAGAACGATACACTAATCGATCCAACGGATCGAGATTTTTCACTTTATTGTCGTCCCATTGACTTTCAACTTTTCTAAAATACATATGCGTCTTGATTCTAATATTTAATATTATTGATTTAAATTGTTTTCTATTATGCTACTGATTTTGAAACTGCTTGATAGGCCTCACTATTGTATTTTCTTTGAAATAAGAAACTTAGACCTACATAAAGTATGGCTGCAAAGAACCAACCCGGCAGACCGAGAAAAAATATTTGTATTCCGCCGTAAAGATATAAAAGCAGGCAAAATGTTAAGGTGATAAACCATGTTAGCCCTGCTGCCATGTTAAATTTCAAATGTACAACTTCTGCAAGATTGCTTTTTAAACCGAGTTTGGGGAAGAGGAAGACATCCAATAAAATTACAACTCCCATTGGCATCAATAGCAGACCGTATAAAGCGACAAAATTAAGAAGTTGCATGACTAATGCCGGAAATAAAGCAGCTATTGATGTAATCAATCCGGTAACTAACGTTACTTTCCAGCGTTTCCAATTTGGTGTTGCAGCTTGAAAAGCCAGACCCGCTCGATATAACGTTGGATTGGCAGTCGTCCATCCTGCTATAACTACCGCGATAAGTCCTGCAGCACCAGCACTATGATAAGCGATGATACCTGGTGCAATGGCTCCGAAAGCAGCTGCTGTTAAAATACCTGATGAAATCCAGGCCATAAAATGTCCTAAGAAAACACTCGGTGCCGGTGAAAAGCCATGATACCATTCTTCGGCATATCGCAAGATCGACATATCCGACATGTCAATGTTCATCGCCATGTTCGTGAACCATGAAAAGAACATCACATCCCAAAAACCATATTTCACCTGACCCGCTGCTGGGTTTCCAGTCCATATTTTATGATTAGCTACCGTCCAAAAATCAGAAATATTATGTAAATTCACACCTAATTGAGGTAATACAGCTAACCCTGCTGCGAAGAATACAAGGATCATCCATGGGGAACAGGCATTGGCAAATTGAGATACTTTATCATATCCGAACATGGCAACTACAGTAATTACGATCCCAACAGCTAAAACGGCAACTACCCATCCCACATTTGTAGGTAGCCAATCATTCAAAGTAGGCATGGCAACATGAAAAGGTAAACCCACAGCAGTAGCAGAAACGGCAATCATAGCCCCGGCAAGAAAACAATACATGATGGCATTTACCACATTGTATAATGACGCGAGATTGGGGCCGCATATTTTTCTTAATTGCCAGTACAAAGTAAGTCTGGTTTTAACAGCAACAGGGGCTGTCAAAAAAGCCCAGCTACATACGGCTAAAATATTACCGACGACCAACCCACTTATTAATGCACTGGCACTAACACCATGGGCTACAAACATAGTACCGATAACAAATTCAGTACCGGCTGTATTCTCCCCGATATACATGCCAACAAACCCTTTCCACCCCTTAAGTCTCGATTCAGGAACGGGTTCCCTTTCAAATTCCTCAACTTCATCCAGCCGACGATTTAATCGATTTACTAATGTATCTTTTATCTGCATTAACAATCAGTTTAAAAGTTTCAATTATTTAGGATACTTCAAAAATTTTCCAAACTCCCCCGATGATCATAAAGATACATCGAGAGGGTTCGGAAAGGCATTTCTTTTTATATTATTGAGCTGTCAATTGAAAATGATAGTTACCGTAACCAACAACTACCTGAAAATAATCACCAT
>DATFMK010000036.1:0-7552 GCA_035267005.1 Balneolales bacterium | reverse complement strand
ATCACCATAAATTTTCCCATTTGTAAAATCTAAAACTCGCTTTAAATAAAGACGGTTCATATCATCAAATGTCAAAATCTCATCACTTGTTACACCATTCTTTTTGGTATTCTGTTGATTAACAGTTTTAATATCATTTTCAAGATTTATGGTGAGGGTAATTCCATCAGATGACAACAATGATTTACGTAATATTTCAAATAACTCAGGAAAATTGCCTTGCCAATTATGATTTTTCAATTTCCCCAATTCTCGATCCGAGATTTTTAGCTCATCCATTTTTAAAACCTTCTTAATCTGTTTTAACCATTTTTGGGCTACCACCGGAATATCCATTTTGCGTTGCCGCAATGGTGGAATCAATAAGGGATAGAAATTCAGTTCATAATAAAGTGTGGGATCAAATTCATCTACATCCATCACTTCTTCTAATGAATATTTGGTTAGGCCGATAATTCTTGTCAAAAGACGTTCTTTTTCTCTTGCATGTAAATATTGCAATAGTAATTGTTGACTTTCCTTCGAGAGCAGGGTTATTTCGGATAGTACAATAATGATATTTCGATTGTTTTCTAAAATACCGCTATACCGTTGTACATTATGATCCGACAAAATCTGCTCCCCGCCAAATAGCAAGAGTTTTTGTTCATTCTTTGAAAGATTTTCCAAATCCAGATAATGAACTTCTGCATTCCTATTTTCCGAATCTGCAGTTAGTCTGTTAGCAATTGTGTGTCTTCCAGTACCTTCCTCGCCTCGAATCAGAACATTGGTATGTTGATTTTTAATTTGATTGACTTTTGACATGACAGCTTTCATGATGTCAGATTCGGCCACAAAGAGATCCTGCGTAGCAACTTGCTTATCAGAAAAGTTGGAAAGCGATACAGCAGCCGGAATATTATTCTGAACTGGTTGTAAAGTTGTAACAATCAAATTGGTATGTGCCGATCTTGTTTGAAAAATCTTAAAATCAAAAAAGAAAGGTTCCCGCCGACCATCAATTGCTGTAAAGTTACACACCACATTTCGATCGATGTCTTTTTTATGACTCAGATCAGCTATTTTATCAATAAGATATTCTAGCTCTTGTTTGATCAAACCATCTGTTTCGGAAGCTAATACAAACTCCTCAGGTTGATAACCCAGCCCGGCTTTCAGTTCCTTATTTGCAAATATTAGATGAGTTTTTTCTTCCTCATCTATTCTAAATACCAGGATGATACCCGACAAATGATCTAATATTTCCCGCCAAAAAGCATTATTCGTTACTGTTTTCATACTATTACCTCAACGATATCCCGTTTTATAGTTAACCCATAGCAACGATATTAAATTGAATTTATCCAAGCAAATGAATATTCAATTTTCGTATTATTCACAATACCCTTGAGCTAACTTAACCCGAATAATCTACGTAACCTATAGGAAGTAATACATCTCATATAGTAAATTAAATAACTTATAAAAATAAACCGATCCTCGATTTTGAGGACGCTAAAAAAGTTGCGAAATTTGGTGAATAATCCAGGTTAATACACTATTAATCATGTTTTATGTAGTATTAGCTCTTGAGACCTATTTACATTAAATCTATTTATTTAATCATTTTATAAATCTCAAATCTATCTATAATGGATTTAAATTCCTGCCGTTATAGAAACATCAGAGACTTTGCTGAAAGAACTTTTTATGAACGCTCAGAATTGGTATATGGTTTTACATAACCCATGAATACATTGATCAGAAGGTAGTTAAAATGAATTTGGAAGATTTCGAAATTAGAGTAACCATCTCAAGGGCTGGAGCTGGTCTATATGCAAAGGGCCGTCAGCACTTCACAATAAAAAATATTTCAAAACAGACTGATCTAAAAATTATTGATGTATACCGTTATTTTGACAGCAAAGAGGATATACTCATTTATTTTTACGATTCAATTGTCCCTCTTTACCGGATGATGATCTCAGAAATTGATGATTTTGATTCTTTCTCTGCCGGTGAAAAACTTTCGAATTTCACCTATACCTTATTTGATCTCCTGAATGAGCAAAAAGCTTTTGTGGAACAAACGTATTCCCGGTATGTTTTAGTGGGATATCGAAAATCGGACCTAGCCAAAGAAGTTTCTAAACTGTTTCGTCATTTCATCAATAACGATGATCGAATTTCAACACTGAACCGCCAAATGTTTGATGGTTGGTTTTATGGCATGCTAAGTAGAAAATATCTGTCTTTGGTTCTTTTATGGTTGAGAGATGAAAGTGATAATCAGGAAAAAAGCATGGCTTTGATCGATAAATTATCCGCTTTCGTTGACGAAATTCTCTATAGCAATGTACTGGATAAAGGATTCGATTTGCTTCAATATCTCTACTCTAACGATTTCTTTAGATTCGATATCCCTTATTTAAGTAAGATCCTGAATAAATTATCAAAGGAAACTGAAGACAATGAGTGACTTCCCCTCCTCAAAATTTGAACGTGGAAAAATATTTGCAAAAACCGGACTTAAAGTCGGCTCGAATTATGCCAAATATCATTTACAACGAGCATTAGATAAGAAAGACGCTGAAGGGCGAAAAAAAGACCTTCAAAGTCAGAATGCCAATGATATGTATAAGGAGTTTGCCAAATTGCGGGGCACGGCTTTGAAAATTGCCCAATCTTTAAGTATGGATACCAGCGGTTTATTGTCTGATGAGTTTATTGAAGTAATGACTCAGTCGCAATATCGTGTTCCTCCTATCAATAAAGCGCTTGTACGCACGATTATTAAAAATGAACTTGGAGACTATCCGGAAAAATTATTCAAATCATTTGATACGGATGCCATTGCAGCAGCATCTATCGGTCAGGTCCATCAAGCCATTTTAAAAGATGGGCGCAAAGTCGCTATTAAAATCCAGTATCCCAATATCCGGGATACGATACAGTCGGATTTAACCATGGCTAAAGTCTTATTTAAACGGATGATGCATGGACGAAATATTGATCAATATTTTCAGGAAGTCAAAGACCGGCTTACGGAGGAAACGGATTACACTCATGAAGGTAAGGAAATCGAGTTTTTCGCAAATAAATACACAAGTGAAAAATTCATCACTCCCCGATGGGTACCGGAATTATCAACTGATAAAGTCCTCACCATGACTTTTATTGATGGTCAGCATTTAGATGCTTTTTTAGCTGCTGATCCATCTCAGGAAGATCGTAATCTTTACGGACAACTTTTGTGGGATTTTTTTCATGAGCAGATTAACGAAGCACATACGATACACGCCGACGCACATCCCGGTAATTTTATGTTTACTCCTGAAAGGAAACTGGCTATTCTCGATTTTGGTTGTGTCAAAACGTTCCCGGTCGATTTCTTTTATGATTATATGTATTCATTACCAGCTCATATTAATGGTGATCCCGACGAACTATTCCGATTGTATAAGAAACTTGAAATGTTGGAACTTTCTAAACGTGGCAAGAAAAAAGAGCAGGAATATTTTCAGTTTTTCAAAGATTTCGGTAATGCCTTTATAGAACCCTACAAAAGTGAAACTTTTGATTTTAGCGACCCTGAATTTAAGCGAAATCTTAATTTTTATGTCAAAAAGGCAACATCTTTTGATGAACCGGTTGGCTCAAAACATTTCGTATATGCATCCCGCGTTCATATGGGACTTTATAACATGCTGATGCAACTGAAAGCAGTTGTCGATACTAAAAAGAGTCTCCAAATTGTATATGATTTCCTGAATCGTAACAAACACCATTCTACTGTAATCAACGAAGCATAGCTTGACTGAAACCAGCGTTTTTTGGCATTTTCGAACGTTTTATTGTTATAACCCGTTATCATAATTGAAAATAGATCGTTTGATCCTAACAAGTCAATAACCTATTAATAGCTTGTTATTTAAGGTTTATGACGAAATTTTGACTGTAAAACGGAAGGAGAATTATGTCGATGAATGTGACTCAGAAACTTATCAATAATCACCTTACGAAAGGAGAGATGGTTCCGGGTGAGGAAATTGGTTTGAAAATAGACCAAACCTTGACTCAGGATGCGACCGGTACGATGGTGATGCTGGAACTGGAGGCCATGGGACTCGACAAAGCCAAGACCGAGTTGTCAGCTCAATATGTTGACCATAACCTTTTGCAGGCTGATTATAAAAACGCCGACGATCATTTATTTCTTCAATCCGCATGTCAAAAATTCGGAATTTGGTATAGCCGACCCGGTAATGGAGTCAGTCACCCGGTTCATATGCAGCGATTTGGTGTTCCCGGAAAAACCATGCTGGGTTCAGATAGTCACACGCCAGCTGCCGGTTCTTTAGGAATGTTAGCTATGGGTTCCGGTGGCATTGATGTTGCAATGGCAATTGCGGGAGAACCCGTGTATGTCAAAATGCCTAAAGTTCTTGGTGTTAAACTGACCGGTAAGTTACCGGATTGGGTAAGTGCCAAAGATGTGATTCTTGAAATGCTGAGACGCTACGATGTTGACGGATGTCGCGGCATGATCATCGAATACTATGGTCCAGGTGTGAATGAACTAAGTGCCATGGACCGTCACGTTATTGCCAACATGGGTACTGAAACCGGAGCCACAACAACCGTATTTCCTTCTGATCATGAGGTCAAGCGATTTATGGAAGCCCAGGGCAGAGGTGATCAATGGACGGAATTAAAAGCCGATGACGATGCTGTTTATGATCTGCATGAAGAAATTAATTTATCCGAACTGGAACCTTTGATTGCTTGTCCAAGCAGTCCCGGTAATGTCGTACCCGTTCGGGAAGTGGCCGGTAAACCCATTTATCAGGTGGTAATCGGATCTTCAGCAAATCCGGGATTACGTGACTTCTGGATCGCATCTGAAATGGTTAAAGGTCGTTCCACTAAAGATCATGTATCTTTCGATATTAATCCTACATCCAGACAGTTGATTGAGAATTTAGCTGATATGGGCAGTTTTATGGAATTGATCCATGCCGGTGCGCGATTTCACCAGTCCGGTTGTTTAGGTTGTATTGGAATGGGTCAGGCACCGGCAACCGATCAAATCAGTTTGCGTACCATGCCGCGAAATTTCCCCGGACGTTCCGGAACACCGGAAGACAAGGTTTATCTTTGCAGTCCCGAAACTGCCACGGCATCCGCTCTGACCGGTGAGATCACCGATCCACGTGATATGGAGAAATTATATAATGTTAGTTATCCTAAGTTTGAACATCCAAAAACAATTACGATAAATACGGATCTTTTAGTTGCTCCACCGGAAGGGGGGGAACAACACGAACTACAAAAGGGACCTAATATTAAATCATTCCCTGAATTTGAACCTTTACAAGATGAAATCGATGTTCCGGTTCTTCTTAAAGTTGGTGATAATATTTCAACGGATGAAATCATGCCGGCTGGCGCAAAAGTGCTGCCATATCGCAGTAACATTCCCGGAATCAGCCAATTTGTATATTATTTGAAGGACGATACGTTCTCGGACAGGGCTCAAAAAGCTATAGAAGAATACGGTGGACATGTCCTTGTAGGTGGGAAAAATTACGCGCAAGGTTCCAGCCGCGAGCACGCCGCTATTGCTCCAAGATACCTTGGACAAGTTGCCGTTCTTGCTAAGACATATGCGCGTATCGGATGGCAGAATCTCGTAAATTTTGGAGTCTTACCGCTGGAATTCAAAAATCCGGAAGATTACGATCATATTGATCAGTCGGATGAGCTCTCCATATCTAATCTAAGAAAAGCCCTAAAAGATGATGCCGATATAAAGGTTGAGAATAAGACGAAAAATGAGACGTATTCGATGACACATAGCCTAAGCAATCGTCAGAAAGAAATCATTTTAGAGGGCGGAATTATAAATTGGTATAAGGATCAACACGTTACAGCATAATTTGAAAATCATATTTTTTAAAAAGGCCCTGTTCCGTTTGGTGCAGGGCTTTTTTTTCTCTTTTATGCTATTTTTATTTTATCCCGGATTATTCACCAAGAAATTTAGTCGTGATCAAGGCGAAATTATAAATGAGCATGAGAGGCACTCTGGTGCCTTGATTAAGCATGTTTAATTTCAACGCAGAGTACGGCCAAATTTTGCAGCTCTTTTTAGACTCCTCAAATTTGAGGAAAACCTTATTTTTTACAAGATATTGTTCTTTCAATATGATAGGTATTGACCCTTGTAGCTTACGTGAATAATTCGGGCTAAAGCGTTTTAAAGCCCAAAATATCGATAAGATTCAACCCCTTTGGGGTTGGGGAATTATGATAACCTTCCATTCCCCGCATGACATACGGGGCTATTCATATTGATCCCTTTTAGGGATCTTTCGAAATAACTTGAGAATTAGTGGTATTTAACGTGAGGTTTGGATAAGAATGGAATGAGATCCTCAAAGAAATGAAACGTTGCGGATCTTTGAATATAATAAGGCACATTTCATAGCGACCTGTCAGTCCCGAAAGCTTTCGCGGACTGACAGGTCTTTTCCTTATCTTTAATTCAAATTTCAAGATCTAAATCATTTATAATTTGCAGCATTCGCATTTTGGACGATTTAGTATAAAGTTTGAGAGATCTAATCCAACATCTTAAACGAACCTCACGTTAATTTAGCGGTAAGTAGTCTTATCTTAACGTGAATTCGATATATTTATAGATTTATTTTATTTCATATCTACATTTGGAAGATCATTCACCCCAAAAAGGGTTCAAGATGACGCTTTTAAGTGATGTTTTTTAAACCTTAACATCTTCTTCGTCCATTCGCGTCATTTCGACCGGAGGGAGAAATCTTCAAAGTAAAATATTCATTTCAAGACGCTGTTTTTGAGAAGATTTTATTTCAGACTAACGATATCTTAATGATCAAACTCAAGAAATTTCTAAAAAAATTTTATTAATGATATCTAATATTGTATATTTAGGACTGTTCTGTCTTAAATATATTTATTCATGTATTATCAAAAGAATAAATACCCCATATGGAAGATCTCGTATCCGGTCTTAAAATCGGTATGGGATTTCCCTTCTTTTCTTATACGATATTTATCAAAGAACATTTCTATTCCTTCGTATAATGGTATAAAAAAAATTAAATCATCTTGGTTCCCAACCTATATTTATACCAAAATTGATGAATTTAATTTTAAGCTGGGCACATCGGCATTGCCATCTAATAGTAAAATTTATGTGTGGGTTTTTATTTACACCTATTTAAGACAAAAAACTCTTAAATATAGATCAAATATAAATATAAGATATGCGAACACTAATATCTGAGATACTGATAATACTTGCTGCTTTTACATGGGGTTGTTCTTCATCATCACAAAAATCAACTTCAAACAATCAAAAAAAGCAAAAGCAAAACGTAGAGAAAACTCAGAATGGTCTGACATCCTTTCAAATGAAAAATGGAATAGGACCTATCAAGAAAGCCATTCACCCCGGGCCATTGAATAAAAAATTAGCGGCAAGGGGAAAAGAAATTTTTCAAAATAACTGTACAAGTTGCCATAAAAT
>DATFMK010000035.1:0-2063 GCA_035267005.1 Balneolales bacterium | reverse complement strand
CGATGAAGTGAAAGGACGACCGGAATACATTATTGATGAGATTATACAGTCCGATGAAGATTAACAACATCCTTGCAATAATCAAAACTTCGGTAAATGATTGAGCGGATAAAAAAATACGATGTCATAATCGGACTCCTTATTGTATTTATTTTCTATACACTTCCCCGCATAATCCTTGGAAGTCAATCTTATGTCGTGATCCATGATGTTCTTGATTCGGAAATAGCTTGGATTAAAATTCTGGTCCAATCTCAATATCTCTTTTCCACAACCGGAACGCTTCCTCAAATAATGGACGGTTTGCCCCGCGTTTTCCTGATCAGCGGTTATAACATCATGGTCTGGCTTTATCTTATTTTTAAACCCTTTACGGCATATGCTGTAAACGAGTTTATTGTCCATATCATCGCTTATTTAGGAATGTATATGTTGTTGAGTAAAGCGATTGAAAATGGAGATCATAAAAAAATCATTGTTTGGGAAACCTCCCTTTGTTTCGCACTTCTTCCATTCTATTCCATTTACGGATTATCCATCGCCGGTCAGCCTTTCGTTCTCTATGCTTTTCTGAATCTTCGATCGAAAAAGCACTTTTTCCTCAGCTACTTCATCCTTGCGATATTCGCTTTTTACTCCTATTTGGTCCTTTCCGGAGCGTTCATAATCGCTATTCTCGTTATCTGGTTCTTTTGGGATTTTTATAGAACGAAGGAAATCAATCTTCCTTTTTTATATGGAATTCTGCTCTTAATTATTTGCTATGTCTTTATTGATTGGGGACTCATTAAGTTGATGTTGATCAATCATCAATACATTTCACATCGAACAGCTTTCAAAATCCCGACAGATAGTTTTGTCTATTCTTTAAAAACCGCTATAATTAATTTTGTTTTTGGGCAGTATCACGCGGTCAGCCTGCATACACCGATTTTATTTATCAGTTTTACCGTACTCATTTGGTATTTAATAAAGCACAAAAAGCAGGATCAAAATACCCGTTTGATCCTGCTTTTCCTCGCCATCATCATCGCGATATCTACACTTTTTGGGTTTTATGACTGGAAAATATTCAAACCTCTAAAAGCTACGATTCCGATTTTTAAGACGTTTAACTTTACACGATTTAATTGGCTGCACCCCATTCTTTGGTATTTGGTTTTCGCCTTCTCACTCGCTGCTGTCTCTAAATACAAATGGAGTAAAAAAGTAATTTATGGAAGTCTCATCGTACAATTTTTATTTATCATCGGATTTAATGAACCACTCGAACCGCCAGATACATCCGTTTACAATATCATTTATCCAAACGTTAAGGTTTTAATCTCCAAAATTGATCAGAAACCAACCAATGTCATTTCATATCGTGAATTCTATTCTCCCAAATTATTCAGGAAGATCGCTGATTACATTGGTAAACCACAAAAAGATTACCGGATAGGCTGCATTGGATTTCATCCGAGCATAGCTCAATTCAATGGATTTTACACACTTGGGAGTTATCAAAACAATTATCTGCTATCTTACAAAAAACAATTCCGAAAAATCATCGCACCGGAACTGGCCAAAAGTCCAAAGCTGAAACAATATTATGATGACTGGGGCAGCCGTTGTTACCTGCTGGTCATTGATTTAGCTAATGATGGATTCATAATCACTAAAAACCGGAATGTGGTTATCAAGCATCTTGATTTAAACACCAAGGTGATGAAAAATATGGGAGGGCAATACATTTTGTCTTCGGTTAAAATAGATCAACCAGAAAATGATCACTTACATTTTCAAAAGCAGTTTACGGAAATGAATTCACCCTGGCGAATTTTCTTGTATAGAGTGGAATGACACCCCGAAATCCCCTCGTATAGTTAAAGTTAGTAGAAATTGTTGTAGAAGATCATGTACCTTGTCAGGGAACACGCCATTCCCTTGGGCTCCGAGCCCGTCCTTCAGTGTGTGTTCCCCTGACCAGGTAAAATCGTGGAATAACATGGTGTATAACACCGCATATAAAACGAGGATGATCTTACTGGTCTTTTTTTTATAATCTACAAAAAGAGGTAACC